>JAURVW010000352.1 GCA_030655275.1 Solirubrobacteraceae bacterium | reverse complement strand
CTCTCTCTCCTCACTGGGTACCCGGTGGCCGGGCTGTGCGTTGGTCGGTGAGCGTGGGGCTCAGGCGCCGTCTGGCCGGGACAGTGGGCATGGTGGCGGGTTGTGGCGGGTTGCCCCGCCATCTGGCGGGGCAACGAACCTTGGGGTCGTTAGAAGGCGGGCTGCTCCTCGCGGTCGTGGGCGGGGGCGGGGGCGTCGGCGTAGCCGTCGTCGGCGGGCTCGTCGCCGTCGGTGCGGCGGGGGTCGGCGAACTCGACCTGGTCGAGGCGCAGGACGTACTTGCCGCGTCGCTCGCCCTGGGCGGTCCAGGTCTGGTGGTCGAGCTCGCCGCGGTAGGAGATCCGCGAGCCCTTGTCGAGGCTCTTGGCGAGGTGGTCGGCGTAGGGGCCGAAGACCTCGGCGGAGTAGAAGTTGTGGGTCTGGCGGTTGTCGCCCTTGCCCTGCGGCTTGGCCTTGCGCTCGGCCAGGCGCATCGTGAGCTTGCTCGTATCCGTGCCCGGGAGCTTGGTCAGCTCGGGCGTATCGGTGAGTCGGGCGAGGCCGGTGATGGTGTTCATGGTCGTGTTCCTTGGTGGTGGTTGGTCGGTGGTGACACCCGACGTGATCGCCGGCGAGCTCGCGCGCCGCAGACGGCTCGACACCCCGAAGGGGCGAAGCCCGTTGTGGCCGGAACTTGCGGAGGTCCGACGGGTGTTGGGCCGTTGAGGACGCGCGTGGCGTCGGCGACAGTCAGTGGTGGCTTTACCGGGCGACCGCCGCCTGAGGTCCGCTTGGAAGCAGACCCATCCCCGGCCGGCGTGCTGCGAAGAGCAGCCCGCGGTGACCGAGCAGTGGGGGAGACCAGAGAAGCCATCTGGGCCACCATGCGCGCAAGGGGCAAGCCGCCTCCAGAAAACGGGAGCAGGCGGCATTCCCCTTTTCGCGATGCGGCCCCGCCAACGCCCAGCCCTCCCCGCTTACACCCGCCATCTGGCGGGGCCCCCCGCCTCGTGGCGGGTGTGCCCGGTGGTGGCGGCGGTGCCCAGCGGCAGGCGGGGCCACCCGGCACGAGGCGGGGGAGCCCGCCGACCTCCGTCGTGAGCTGGCGTCGTCTCGGGTCTGCGCGGACCACGCCTTGAGGTGCCCATCGCGGTCGATCGAAGAGCCTCTGGTCCTGGTGCAGCGGCACCGCAGCTAGGCTTGACCCCCGCGCACAGAGGAGGTCGGAGTGACCGAGGTGGCAATAGCGACACAGGGTCAGCACATCGCGTGGACCGGGCCGCTCCGACTGGCCGTCAGCGGCCAACGTGTTCCACGGCAAACCACACCAAATCAGCCCACGGCCACAACGGTGCAGGCAGTGCCCTCGCCAAACCAAGCTCCAGCAGCTCCAGTCTGGCCTGCCGTCGCTCTCACAGGGACGGTCACGCTGTTGGCGGCCGTGATTGCGCAAACGATTGCGCACCAAGCAACCGTGCGCCGTGATCGGAACAAGGAGCGAAACGACGGTATCGATCGGGTGCTGGAAACCGGCTTCGCCTACGCCGGCACGATCGCGATGAGTGCGGCCGACACAGGCTTCGCCGAGTCGTACGTGTCCGACGACGCCATGCTGAACAAGTACCTCGCCCGGATGGAGGCGTCCGCGGACGCGTCTCAAGCAGCCTTTGTGGCTCTGCACATTGCGTGCCTTTCGTTCAGGCGCCGGTTCCCCTCGAACCCCGTGACACCCCTCCTCGCGGAGCTCATAGCGGCCTGCGGTCCCGAGGTCGACCAGACCAAGTCCCAAGAAGAGTTGATCGAGGAAGCATTTCGCGGGGTTGACGACGCTCGCTCCCGTATGACTAACCGGCGCACCCCACGAGGAGCAAGCGTTCCGCCTGAGAACGATTCCACTCCGCTAAGACGGCGACGAGAGGGCGTCCACGCCCTCATGACCCAGCGCGCCCGAGTGCTTGAGCTGCTCTACGCGGTTCAGGACGCGTCAGCGAGCCCGGATGGTCGGAAACGACGATCTGGTCCTGCTGCCGCTGCCTTTCAAGCCCAAGTTCAACCTCCAGCTGGTGCCCACGAAGGGGACAAGGTGCGGGTCTGACCCGGGCGCCGCCGGCGCCCGGGTCAGCTACGGCACTCGAGCAGGCGGGGCACGGGGGAGCAAGAGACCGAGAGACGGGCGGCCGGCCTGGCCGGCTAAAAGTAGCGAGCCACCGCCACACCGAAGCGCCGCGTCTCGGCCTTCGTGAACTCCGGAACGCCGTTGGCTCCGCGATCGGCCAGGAACGCGGGCAGCGCTGAGTAGAGGTCGCCGAGCTCGATCACGGTCACGGTCTCCTCCATTGGCGTCTTGGGCGGCTGGCCCTTGGCAATGGGCTTCCCGCTAACCACGTTGCGGGTGGAGACCAGCGTCTCGCGGGTGCACACGTAGATCACATGGTCGATCACCTCGTGGGCGCGGTAGCGCTCCATGATCTTGCGCAGGCGCGTCCCGCCCTTACGGGACCGTTCAAGCTCGATCGCGATCGGCCGCTCGTCACGCACGTGTTCGACGGTCGGGTAGACCAGACCATCGGGCTGGTGCCACGACTCCGGACCGGTCTTGAGCGAGTAGCGGCGGTGGTCCTCCTCCGCGTGCTTGCGCCGGATCTCGCGCTCGGTCAGGTGGTACAGGTCGAGCCGCGTCAGCAGCGCGTAGACCTCGCCGCACCCGTACTGATGCTTGTAGGTCCCGGCGCCGATGCTCGGGTCGTCCTCGCTCACGTCGTCGGCCAGCAGCTCGCGCAAGCCCGTGCGGGTCGGCACCCAGATGCCCTCGGAGCCCGGGCCGTAGGGCCGGGCCGGTCGGGCGAAGTTCAGGCGATGCAGCTCGGCCATCCGGCGCTCCACGATCCGCTGCCCAGTAGAGCTGGGCACCGTGGTGCTCGGACGCTTCTTGCGTGACCGGGCGTCGGCCGCCTGAGCGGCCGCCAGCACCGGCTCCCGAGGAGCGGGCGCGGCGATCGTCAGACCGGCCGCGACGGCCATCTGACGCGCGGTCATGCCGCCAGTCCGCTGGAGCTGGCGAACAAACCAAACATCTCGATCTGTCAGCACGCCAAGACCCCGTAGACAGCCCCCGCGCGAACGCGCGGTAGAGGGGGCCCGGGGGAGAGAATCTCCCCCCTCCAGTCGGCTTTCGCGCCAGCGAAACCGACCTTCTTCGCGCGACCAACCCGCTCGTACTCCGTAGAGCCCGCTGGCTGCCTTAGCTCTCTTACTCCCCGGCCAGGCCAGGCGCGCGTCACTCGTTCTCTTCTCTTCCTACCCACCAAACAACTCCGTCACAAAAATACTCTGGACCAACCACAGACCTGCACCATGACCACCCTGCACCCCCAGATCCACAGGCCCATAACCAAGACAAGAATGCGACCACACATCACCAACAGAACTTGTTCCACGTTGGGGGTGTGTGGTCGCATTCGCAGGCGCGGGCAATGGGCCTGTTTTCCGGATCGTTTGGGGTGCAGGGTGGTCATGGCTCGCGTACAAGCCGCTGTACGGTACAGCGTATACCTTGACGGAGCAGCATGTCCATTGTGGGTCGGAAGAGGAGAGAACCCTCCGCGCGCCGCCGGCGCGCCAGCGCGGCGCCACCACGGCGCCGCGCTGGCCCTCTGCGGTGATACGCTGGCGGGGCATCTGGTCGTCTTCACTGACACCACGGTGAGCGCCCCGGCCTCGGCTGGGGCGCTCGTCGTTTCGGGGCCGTTCCGGCCGACTGTTTCATTGGCAATGCAACATCTGTAGGGTTGCGGGTGCGTCTTCCGACGCCGCGCTCGTCTGGTTCGGGTGGCCCTGATCCGGGCGAGCGTGCAGACCTTCGCGGCCCCGCCCGGGCCGCCTTCCGGCACTCCCGCCGATCGCGTCACGGCCCCCCGCCGCAGCGCATCGAACGAACCGCTCGGATCGCTCGTCCGGAGCCCCGCCAAGCGAAGGCCGGCCGCCCCCGAGGCGGGCGGGTGCTCGGTCGGGACACCGACGTGCCCGCCCAGCCTCCGGCCGTCAGCGAGGGGGAGAGGAGCCGTCATCGACAGGCCTCCGAATCGTCAATCGCGTGCCACGCCACGCCGCGGCCTCCGACGATCGCGCGCACCAGATGCGTCACCTGATCTCCGAGCCGCATCCGGACCGGCTCGATCGTCGATGCGTGCCCCGTCAGTGTCAGGATGCCGTCGTCACCGAAGCGCGGCAGTAGCGGCCGCAGCCACAGGTCCACGACCGTCGGTCCGTGGAACTCGGCGCGGGTCGCGGCGATATCCATCAGCTCGTCCCAGGTCTCGTTGTCGGCGGTCGCCGAGGAGCGGCGAGCGACGAGCTCGGTGTCGCTGATCGTCTGGTCGCGCTCGGTGAGCAGACGGCGGCGCTCTATCTCCATCCGCTTGAGGTGGCGGCCAGCCCGGGCGGCTTTGCCGTCGGCGCCGGGGTCGGCGGCCGGCGGCCGCGGCGGGGTGTGATGGCGGCCGCCGGAGAAGTCCGCCAGGTCCACGATGCGCAGACGCCGAGCCACGCCGCTGGCCTCGCGGATTTGGTCGAGGACGGTCGCGAGGCGGGTCGTCACGAACTGCACGTGGGTGGCCGGTCCGGCGACGGTCAGGGTGCCGTCGGCCAGCTCGATCGGGGCGAGGCCCGTCAGCCACAGCTCGATCGTGTGCTCGTCGATCCATTCGCCGGCGGCGGCGAGGATCTGCGCCCAGGCCGAGACGGGGGAGAGGGCGTCGGGCGTGGTGACGTACCAGGCCGGCATCCAAGCGCCGCGGTGGGCGCGCATCTTCGTTGGGCTGGGGTAGGCGAACTGGGCCGGGAGCAGGTCGTGGCGCTCGCGGTCGACCAGCTCCAACTCCATCGACTCGCAGTCGTGGTGGCGGCGCGGGTTGCCTCCGGCCTTCACGAGCTGGTCGCGGACGCGCTGGCGGCGGGTGGCCTCGTCTTCGTCCCACGCCTCGCGGACCTCGTGGCGGAACGACACGCGGCCGCCCGTCGGCTGCTGGTAGATCTCCGGCTCCTGGACTGCCGGGCGGCGGTCCTCGAGGAGCACCGCGGCGGCCGCCATGTCCCGAGCGAGCATTCGGAGGCCGCGAACGGCGTAGGCGATCGTCTCGGGCCGCTCGGAGTAACGGGTGAAGGCCTTCCAGCGCCCGTCGTCCTGGCGGACGCGGACCTCGTAGGGCGGGAGCGGGGTGGAGGCCATCCGCAGCAGCGCGCCGAGCGGATCGGTCGGCCAGCCGGGCAGCTTGGCCGCCGCGTGGCGGCGGTAGAGCGCCGCGGCGTCGACGAGCTCGGCCACATCGAAGCGCGGGCACCACGGCAGCAGCCGCATCATCTCGTCCTCGCCGTAGCGCTCCAGGTACCACGCTCTGGTGATCGCCTCCAGCGACGGCCCGTCGGTCAGGTCGACGTCGGCGCCGAGCGCCCGCAGGGTTTGCGCCATCGACAGGCCCTCCTCAACCCAAGTGGCCCGTTCGACCGGCGAAACCGGCCCACGAGACCGTCTACGGCCGTGAGGCCCACGCTGAGCCCTGCGGACATGCTCGGAAAGCTCCCCCTCTCCCTCGCCGGGATACCCGGCTGGAGGCTCAAGGTTGCCGCCACGTGGCGTCGGCCTGACGCGGGAGTGATCGGCAGGAACACTGCGGCGAAGCCGCCGTGATCGGTCCGGGGTACCCGGACGTGGGCGCTCGCGCACACCCGTCCTATCTAGAGACGTATTTGGAGTTGTAAACGCCTCTTCATCAAAAGGTGTTGGCTCGAATTCTGCTGTTGCCCCCGTAGGGGGCAACGCAGGACTGCAAGGACCACCTGAACTTCCGCTGTGAGGACCACGCCGGGCTTTGCGGGTGGCCCGCGCCGTGACGATCGCCTTCGCCTTCTTCTGGGTCTTGCTGGGCCGCTTGGCTGCCTTGAAGATCTCCGCGTAGGGACGCACGCGGCCGCGGCGCCGGCGATCGCGCTCACGGTCCGGGAACGCGGCCGCGTAGCTGCGTGCGGCCGCTAGCTCCTCGCGCGTGAGATCGGCCGGGACGCCGAGCACGGTGACCTCTGTGCGCCACCAGACGCGCGCGTTGTCCTTGACTCCGCGGCTGTCGTGGCTGATGAGCCCAGACTGGCGCAGGATCTCCAGCCAGTCGTAGAGCCGCGGTCGGTGGTCTGAGACCCACTCCTCGCGCTCGGGCGTGTCCTTCGTCGGCGCCGGGCCCCAGATGCCGAACTTCTCAGCCAGCGCCGACATGATCTGCTCGTAGGTCGTCGCGAAGTGGGCGCTGCCCTTCTTCTTCTCGCCAGCGTCCGTCTGCGCCTGCTCGGTGTGAGCCTTGGCGTAGAGCACGTGGACGAGCGCCACCAGGTGCGCGAACAGCTCATCGTCGCCAGCGGTCTTGCGGCCACACTGCAGGCGGTAGCGCTGAACGGCCGCGGAGATCTCCACGCGATCGGGCTGGCGACGTTCGGCCAGCGAGACGTGCGCGGCCGGATGCCAGATCCGGTCGCGTGACCAGCGGCGGTGAGCGCCGCGGCGCGGCCGCTCGCGAACGGCGTCGCGCGCTCGCGAGCGAGCGCCATGCTCCCGCTGGAGGGCAGTGGTGACTACGACCACGCGGCCTCCTCGAGGAGCGCGTGCACGATCGCCAGCTCGTCGACGAGCTGCGGGGCTGCGGGGATGACCGCTGGTGTGTGGGTGCCTGCCGGCATCGCCACCACCCCGCGCGCCGTCCGGGAGCGGACGCGCGAGATGGTCGCGGCGCGGGCGTGCACCAGCAGCACCGCCCGGCGAGTCGGTGGTCAGAAGACGTGCAAAACGGCACGTCGAAGTGACCGACCGGAGACGAAAGCTTTTTCCGTCCGCCTGGTTGCGGTAAGGTGGGACCTAGTTGTGGAGATCCCGATGTGGCCCTTAGGTCGCCCTCGCGCTAGAGAGCTATGTCGGAACGCTTCTGAAAGGCCCGCCCTGCAAGGCGGGTCTTTCGCGTTCTAAGGGGTCGGTTACACCGCTAGACGGCCTCCGTTGATCGGGGCAGCTGCGACTTCGAGCTGGCTCGCACGCTCGCGCACGAGTTTGCGTACGACCTCGGATTCGCTCTTGCCAACGCCGGCGTCGACGAGGCTCTTGAGCAGAGCGGCATCGGATTTGTACATCCCGATGAGCTTCTGTTTGACCTTGTCGTCCTCAGCCTTGCGAGGGCGGCCGCCGCGGCGCCCTGGGCGCGTGGAGGCAGGGGGAGTGCCGTCGAGAGTCTGCTGCTGCACGAGTGAAAGAGTGGCAGCCCGATCGGCGGCAAACTCATATGAGTCTTTGGGGGCGAGTGGCTTTTTCGAGATGAGAAAACGCGGGAAGGAATTGCCCGACGTGCAGCGAATACCAAACGTTCGGTTCAGCGCGACACGCGGCCGAGGAAGATCTGGGCGACCTGCGTGGAGGCGGCCGCAGTGCAGGTGTCGCCATCGGCAAGCGACACGATCGCTTCGGTCAGGTAGCGCACGCCCTGCAGGGCGTACCCGATCGGGGTGTGCTGGCCGTGGCCGTCGGCCACGGCGATCGCGACCAAGGCACGGACGTGGCGGCTCTCGGCGTCCGTGGCGGCGCGCAGGCGCGGTGAACGCCGAAGCGTCGGGCGGTCCAGGAGCGTGGCGGCCGCGCTGCGGGTCGCGGTCCGCGCCGCGGTGAGCGGGTCCGTTGGCGCGCCGTTCTCAGCCACGAGCGAGGGAAGGAGCTCGCCTGGGTTCAGCAGCTCGTCGGTCGCTCTAAGCGCGAGGCCGCGAGCGAGGTGGAGATCGTCGCAGGCGGCGATCGGAGCCGAAGACCGAAGGCCGGGTGCGGGGCGGGTGAAGGCCAGCCGGGTTGCCCGTAGCTGGCGGGCCAGCGGAGTATCGGCGGACGGGGAATGCATCACGGTCGTCTGTGCCCTTGTGGTTCGCGGCGGCGCCCGGTGCGCCGTCGCTCGATTGCACAGATCATACCATGACGGTACAGGCGTATACTTTCTATTAGAAGGGGAAGACGTGGGGCCTAACCATCGAGTTGGCGATCCACAGAAGCTTCGTCTTATCGTCGCCGAGCGATAGGCCGAGACTTAGGTCCGCGTCGAAGACCTCCTGAGGTCCGGGGTCTACCTCGACTTCTTGGATGACGCCACGCTGATCGTCGCCGACAGATGAGGCCACCGTTACATGCTCGCCAATGAGCTTGGCAAAGAAGGTTTCGTGGGAGCTGTGCGAACCAACGCCTGTGGCACCGATCAGCTCTGGACCGTCCAATCGCGTCCGTGCTAGGTCGGCGAGTTCAAGGTGGGCGCCGACGAGGTCTGCCCCACGGAGGTCCACCCCGATGAGGTCAACTTCCGAAAGCTCAACGCCCCAGAACACAGTGCCCGCCAAACGCGCGCCGGACAGTTGCGTTCCTATGAGCGACGCCCCAGTGAGATCGGCTTGTCTCATATCGGCATCAGTCAGGTTGGCACCGTCTAGCCCCGCCTCTGCCAGGACGGCGCACTGAAGGTTCGCCCCTTTGAGGACTGCGAACCGAAGGTCGGCTTTGGTTAGAACTGCGTTGCTTAGGTCTGCGTGGCGCAAGTCCACTGCTGCGATTTCGGCAGCCCCCAAGTCGGCATAGCTGAGGTCAATAATCGGCATCGCATCGACGGTGCGTACCCTGGCGGCTGCCGCAAATGCCCCGCGAACATCACTCGGGGCTGGATAGGGCTCGGCACCATCTGGCCGCTCGGACCAACTCTTAGCGCCATCGGTCCACGATTCGGCGTGTGCCAGTAGCACTTGGACGACTGTCTGGATGCGCCCTTCGGCCTCGCGAGCGAGCGCTTCCAGGGAAAAAATGCCCCCAATACGGACGCCAAGCTGTTTGCTGGAAAGGTGTTCGATAGCCGTCGCGAACCGGTCGTCAGCACGTCCTTCGGCGGCAGACTGGCTGTCGCCACGGTTCTTGCGGACTGTTTCAGCGTGGGTCGCCGCGCCAACGGCAGCAGTAAGCAGCGCAACCGCCCCGGCCAAGAGAGCAAACGACGACGTTCGCTTGTTCGCTCGTTCCGTCGCCCACGCACCTACGTCAGCGTTGTATCGCGTCACCTGAGCGGCGTCCGCGGTCGCGGCGGCGGTGATCGCAGCCGCCTTCTCTTGCGGGGTAGCACCCACATTCTCGATCGCCGCGCCCTTGCCGGGCGGCCCGGGTCTGACGGGAAGGTCGCCCAGGCCGCTGATGCCGGCGGCCGCGAGGAAGACAACGCCGATCACCAGCGCGGCCGAAACAGCCAGCCAGATCGTGTTCTCTTTCGGGAGCTTGCTCATGGCAACAGGAACGCGGCGCCGGGTGAGCTAAGTCGAAAATTCCGTGGCGGGTTCGCTGAGTACTGGGACTGGTGCTTGATCTCGCACGAGGGTCAGGAACGCGATCCACGAGCGGTCGCGGCTGGTGAGATCCCAGATCCGGCCGAAGCCACCGCGGTTCTGCTTGACCGAATCAACGGTAATCCAGCCGGCACTCTCGAGCTCGCGGAGGTGCAGGTTGATGCTGTTGCGGTGCATCGGGGTGCGTAGCTTCTCGATGAGTACGCCGGCGTCGACCGGTCCGTGCTCCTCGATCAGTCGCAGCAGCTCCGCCTTGGTGGGGGAGTAGAGGACGGTGCGCAGGGACGCCGGCAGATCGTCTGGCGCGTCCTCGGTAGGGGGCTTACTTTTCCGGGTGGCCACGCGGCCACGATACGGGGTCTGTGACAGCTAGCGAGGGCGAGTTGCTGCGGGCGCGGCCGGAGCGTCGGGGGTGAGCACGAAGCCGGGGATCTCCAGCGCGGCGGCGATGCTCTCCAGCTGGCGGGCCACCTGGTCGATGGTGTCAGCCGACCACTCGTGGAGATCAACGCCTTCGTAGCGCTCGGGAAAGAGCGTCTGGTGGATGGCCAGCAGGCCGTGCTCGAGCGGGCTCAGGCGGCGCGGCTCGGCGGGGACTGACGGAGCGCGGCGGGTAGTTGAAACGGCGGTGGCGGTGCTCATTGGGGCGCTTTGGCTAGTAGGCGGACTGAACGATGTCGAGGGCGACCGGAGCGCCGTCGCGATCCAGATAGACGCCAACGGCGTCGAGGCGAAGAGGAAGCGGCGGGGGGATCTGGCCGGTGTCGCTGAACCAGCTCGTCAACAGCGCGCGCAGGGCGCTGGGCGTGTCGTGCTCGTAAGCGCCGATCGGCGGGCCGAACTCGGTGCCGTGCTCGGCGACGCGAAGACTCGGCAGGACGAAATGGCCGTTGCGGCGCGCGGCGAGGGGGAGCAGGCCCTGGGTGGTCTGCTCGGCGGTCGCGAGGATCGTGTAGCCCTCCTCGTCGTAGTGGGCGGCAACGAACGCCGCCGCGGCAGCGATCGTCTCCTCGGAGATGTTGGGCGGCGCCTTAGTGGCGCTCCACGTCGCGATCGGCATGGGCCGATTCTGCGCCGGGCCGCAATCTCGGCCAAGAAAAGGGGAGTAGGAGGACCTCCCCTTTTGCAAGAACGCGGGATCCGTCCACAACGCATTCCGATGAGGGACCGCTGTACTACGATCCCAGCGGTCTTAGTCCGACTCACCAGGAACCGCATGCCCGGCAACGAAGCCACCGAAACTGCCAGAAGGTCGGTGTCCGCTCTCGGGTCGAGGGTCGGACTCTCGGCCCAGGAGTTCAATGTCGCTTTGAAGCGCGCTGGTCTGCTGGCTGGCGAGCCCAATGCGTGGCAGCTAACTGAGGCCGGTGCGCCGTTCGCCGCGGTGCGCGACCACACCAACGGCTACGGCGGGTCCGCGTATCAAGCCTGGGACACCACGGCCTGGCTTGAAACGGTGATCGAAAAACTCGACCTCTCGGAGGAGGGCGTCGGGCAGATCCGGCAGGTTCTCGCCGACCGCAGGCTGGCTCAGAAGGTCGCGCGTGACGCGGGAGCCGCAGCGGCCGATGAGGCGTTTCGACAATTCCAATCCGCCAAGCGGGCAGCCGAGGCCGCTGGCTCGGCACCGCGTGCCCCCGTCGTCGCCGTGGGGTTGGGCGCGGCCGTCACGGCCTATGGGATCTACAAGGCGGTGCCGGTAGTGCGGCGCCGCTGGCAGCAGCGTGACGACGCACCGCCCGCGCACGAGGGCGAAGGTCCGACCACGACCTAGAGCGGGGCGGGCTTCGCGCTAGGTCAGCAGGCGTCGAGCTCGCCGCATCCCAAACCGCCCGAGGGGTTGCTGTCGCGCGGCTGGCTGCTGCCTGACCCGCTGCTGCTGCTGGTGCCCGAGCTGGGCTGCTGGGTGTTCGTCGACGTGCTGCCTGCGCTGGTCCCTGCGGCGGTGGATCCGGTCTGCGACTGGGTCTGGCTCGTGGCGGCCGCGGTGCTCGTCTTCTTGCGGGGTTTCGGCACCCGCAAGGCGGGGGGTTGGCTCCGAGGGGGAAGGGTGATCGCTGCGTTGGCGGCCACGGCGGCGCTGGGTGACGGCGTCGGTTCGGGCGACGGATCTGGAGCGCTGGCGATCGCCACGGTGGAACCGGCCGAGATGGCGACGATCGCCAGGCTCAGCAGAGCGGTGGAGCGGGAGGGCCTGGTCATGGGGTCACCTTGTAGCCGCGGGCCGCGAGCTTCTTGCCGGCGCGCGCGATCCGTGCGTCGGCTGATGCCAGCGCGGCGCGGCCGCGGCGGTCAGAGGTCGTGGACTTGGTGTCGGCTGCGCCTGCAATGCGCGTGTAGCTGTCGGCGGCCGCGCGCACCGCGGTGGCGAGATCTCGCACGTCTCGGTCTCGAGGACGCTCGTCGACGAAGGAGTCCAGGCGCTGGGCGCCGCGGCGGTAGGCAGTGGCAATCGCCACCGCGCGTTCTTGGCGGCGGGCGCGGTCGGTGGTCGGCATGGGCCGCTGGCGTCGCTCGCGAGCCTGGGCGAGCGCCGCGGTGATCGTCTCGGCGACGTTTGGGATCGGGTCGGCCTGCAGCGTCTCGTCACCGGCTGTCAGCGACCCGAGCGCCTGCGAGCAGACCGCCGAGCTCGGGCGACTGCAGCCCGCCCACACGATCGTCTCGGGCGTTTGGGCCACGGTGATGGTGGAGGCGCCCACGCGGTAGCGGCGAGCGGTGCCGCCCGCGATCCGCAGGGTCTCGGCCGACGTCGCGTCGGCCGGGGCGATCGCCGCGGTACCGGAGGTCAGCGAGCGCACGGCCACGCCGTCGCCGGGCGTGCCGATCGCCGTGGTGGAGCCGCCGGCCGGCGCGCCCTTGAGCGCGGCCGCCGCGATCGGCTGCGGGTTGGCCACCGGTCGCGTTCCGGTTGCCGCGGTGAAGCTCACCGGGCCCGCTCGCAGTGCGGAGGGGCCGGGCGGCGGTTCGGGTCGCGACCGCAGCGCCACGAGCGGCGCGGCGATCGTCAGCACGGCGAGCGGGAGCGGCCACCAGGTGGGCAGCGCTGGAAGCGTTGGCGATCTCCGTCGCCGAACCGGCCGAGCCTCATCGACGGGCGCCGCAGGAGCGGGAGCGGGGGCAGGGACGGGCGCGGTCACCGCGGCGGGAAGGGGCTCGTCGACGAGCGCGGTCACGGTCGGCGCTTCGGGCCAGGCGAAGGCTGGCAGCTCGCCCGTGACCTGCGTGGCTGGCTCGCTCGGAAGCTCGGTGGCACCCGGCAGCGCGATCGTAAGTCCGACGTGAGGATCGGGGTCGTTCCAGTCCAGATCCTCGTCGCCGCCGGGGTTGTCCTGGGAGAACGCCGGCACGCGCTCGCCGGCGGCGGGATCGACGGCGAGCGCCTGGCGCAGGTCCTCGACGAACTCGCGCGCCGTGGCGGGCCGATCGGCCGGCGCCTTGGCCAGGCCACGACTCAGGGCGGCGTGTAGGGCGTCGGCGCCGGGCCCGGCCGGGAGCAGCGGCAATGGCTGCTGCTCCAGGTGCGCGAAGACGATGCTCTGGTCCTGTGCGTCGTAGGGACCGGGGGCGTCGGTGAGCGCTTCGTAGGCGACGATCGCGAGCGCATAGATGTCGACGGCGCCGGTCAGCTTCTCGCCCTTGACTCGCTTGAGCTGTTCGGGAGCGGCGTAGTTCTCCGTGGCCATCTGCCGGCGCGTCATCGTCGCTGTGCTCGCGGCACGGGCGATGCCGAAGTCGGCGAGGTAGACGCGGCCGCGGTGGTCGAGCAGGATGTTTTCCGGCTTGACATCGCGGTGCGTGACGCCCTCCTGGTGGGCGTAGTCGAGCGCGTCGGCGACGTATTCCAAAATCGCAAGGACCGCGGCCGCATCGAGGCTGCGGCGGCCGCCCTGCAGGTTTTGGCGGAGCGTCGTGCCGGACACCTTCTGCATCGCGATGTAGAGGTGGCCGTCGTGCTCGCCCGACTCGTGGACGTAGACGATGTTGGGGTGATCCAGGTGGCCGCTCAGCCCGGCCTCACGCTTGAAGCTGCGAACGAAATCGGGGTCTCCGGTGAGGTAGGAGTGCATGACCTTGAGCGCGACCGGGCGGCCTTCCACGGAGAGCTGGCGAGCGGAGTAGACCGTCGCGGTGCCGCCGTGACCGAGCGGACCGGTGATCTCAAATCGACCATCGACGATCGTGCCGGCGGTCAGCACCTCGGGGAACGGCATCGCCATCGGGCAGCGTCAGTCGTCGTCGTTGGCGGCCGCGGAGGCGCGCAGCGACTCCTCATGCATCAGCGCGATCTCGGCGAGCGCCGGGGTCCGGAAGCTAGCCGTCTCGCCAGCCTCGCGGAACTTGTCGCGGATGCCGCGCAGGCGGCCCTTGGTCGCCTCGCTGCTGGCACCAAGCGCCTCGGCAAGCTCGGTGTGGCTGGGAGGCCGGCCCTCGTTGCTGCGCGTGAGATCCACCAGCATGATGAGCAACTGGCGGTGCGAGGGCCAGAGGGTGTCCCAGTCCGGCGCGCTAGGCAGCACGGTGGTGCCGGTGCCCTCGGCGCCGGTCGGGCAGCGCACAAGGAACTTGGTCGTCGCGATCAGCAGCTCGTCGCCGTCGTGCAGCGTGTGGGCGGCCGTGACCTTGCGGCCGTTAACGAAGGTCCCGTTGCGGCTGCTCTGATCCTCGATGACGAGCAGGCCGGCGCGCCGCTCGAGGACGGCGTGCAGGCCCGAGACGTGCTCGTTGGGGACCGGCAGATGGTTGCCGGGGGTGCGACCGATCGTGTAGCGCATGCCCGATTCCTTGACCGGCGCCAAGCGCACGTAGCCGTCGCGCTGCTGGTGGATCAGGTACGGGTGCGCGACGCTCACGGCGCGCACGTACTGCTCCGCTTCGGCGGCAGTCAGACGGAACCAGAGAGGGGCGTTGTCGGCGGTCATCTGCGTCACGCGTTCACGATGCCAGAGGCGTCGCCTGACCGGCGACCGGCTCAGCAGGTTGGGGGGCGGCGTCGAGCACAGCAGCCAGAAAACTCGACCACGACACGTCGGGGGTGGTGAGCGCCCAAATGCGAGAGAAGCCTCCCCGGTTCTGGGTAACGGCCTGAACGTCGACCCATCCGAGTGTCTGCAGCTCTCGCAGGTGGCTGTTGACGCTGTTGGCTTGAATTTGGGGATCCAGCGCGGCCGCGAGGTCTTTGCTCGTCGCGGCGCCCTGTTCCAGCAAGCACAGCAGCCGCGCCTTCTGCGTGGAGTGAAGAACGGCGCGCAGAGCGCGTGGAACTTCTTCGGAGGCGAGTGTGGTGGTGAGTTCAGTCATCAGATGTGTGGGGTGGAAGAACGAGGAAGGGCGACAGCGCGCGGCGGGGGAGCCGCGCGCTGTCGCCCTTTGGTCAGTGCCCGGGGGAGCCGTTGGCCGGCTGGCGCTTAGCGGTGCCCGCCGCCGCGCACGGTGCGGCTCACGTTGCCCTTGTAGGCGTAGGCCGGGGTGGAGGCCACGCGAGCGCGCAGCCGGTAGTGACCGCTCATCCGCCGGAAGTACTTGAACCGGCCCTTGGCGTCGGTGCGGACCGTGCGCAGGTCGGTCCAGCCGTCGCGCGGGGAGCGCCACTGGAGCTGGACCTGCACGCCCTGCTTGGTCAGGTAGCCGCTGGAGACGAAGCCCGAGAGCTTCCAGCGGTTGCCGCGCTTGGGTGCGTGGACGCTCAGCGCCACGCGTGCCTTGACGACGAGCTCGAGGCCAACGGCGGAAGTCGCTACTTCGTCGTTGACGCGCTCGACGTAGCGCACGGCGAGCTTGCGGCTAGTCTGCCCCTTGTTGAGCTTGGCCGCGAAGTTACCTTCGTTGTCGGTGCGTGCCACGTCCTTGGAGGTCTCCACGCGGCCTCCGGCGATGCTGGCCTGCAGGTCGATCCGCGCGTTGCGGATCGGCTGGTTCTCCCCGTTGATGAGCGTGCCTTGGATTGCCGCGGTGTTGCGCTCGCCGATCGTTCGGACCGTTAGGTCGCGCTTCTTGTCCTTGCTCGACTTGCGAACGAACCACGCGGTGAGCGTGGCCTTCTCCGAAGCGCCCGCGCCGTTGAGTTCGCCGCGGTCAGCGAGCGTGATCTGCGAGTCACCGCCGACCGTCTGCGGCGTGCGCGGGGCCGAACCGGTGCTGTCCGGGACCGTGATGTCGAACCGCTGCGGCTTGGCCATCGCATTGCCGGCGGCGTCAGTCGCTTGCACCTCGATGAAGCGGCGGCCAGCCTCGGCAGTCACGTCGACGGCCGCCTTGGCGACCGTCGACCACTCGCCCTTGCCATCGACGCGGTACTTGATCGAGGCGGGACCTGAAAGAGCATCACCAGTCGTGACCTTGATCGTGAGGGGGCTCGTCGACACCGCGGCGGTCGGCGGGCTCTGATCGAGGCGGACGGGAACCGGTGCTGAGGCCTTGATGTCGCTCGCATTGCCGACCTGGTCGACGAGCTGAATCCGTGCGTTCCACGCACCCTCGCCGGGAACGGCAACTGCGGCGCTGGCCACCTGACCGCTGCCGTTGACCGGCGAAACGTCCTTCGTGACGCAGGCGGAGCCCTCAGGAGAGCTCCCGGGGCACACGACTGCAATCCTGCGCGTGATCGGCGAGCGGGCCTGGGGACCGTCGCCGTCAGGATCGTTCTCGCTGGCCGGGGTCGGCGCGTTGAGGTTGAATGCGTTGGCGTTGCTCCAGGCGGGCCCGTTGTTCTTGCTGGCGGGCGCGCCGGGTGCGGTGCCGTCGATGGCGACCTTGACGCCGGTTACTGCGCAGTCGATGGAGCAGTTGACTTCGGTGTTGGTGGCGGCGTAGGCGGCCATTTCGACGGTGTGGAAGCCGTCGTAGCCGCCGACGGGGGCGGTTGTGTCGATCGCGCGGTCCTGGCAGGGCTTCATCTGGCTGTAGTCGCAGGCTTGGGCGATCTCACCGCGGTATTCGCCGTCGATGTAGCGCTCGAATGCGCGGATGCCGGTGTTGTCCCAGCCGGTGACGCTGAGGGCGATGTCGCCGGGGCGATGCCATTGGCCGTCGGCGACGGGGCCGCTGATGCCGCTGATGGTGGGTGGCGTGTTGTCGCGGACGCGGATGAAGCCCGAGGCGACAGCAACGCCCGCTGAGTTCTTGTAGGGCATGCGGTAGCAGGGGCGGGCTGCGTAGGTGCTGCCGCCGTTGCACACGACGCCGATCGCGATGTCGGAGACCGGGCCGGTGATCGGGCCCAGGTCCACGTCGGTGATCTGCGGGTAGCTGGGGGAGGCCCAGACGGTCTCGGCGCTGTTGTCAGCGGAGCGCTGCCTGCCGAGGCCACACCAGTTGCCGCCGTCGCCGTCGGTCCGGCAGAAACCGGAGGAGGGAACCATGACGCGGGCGCTCCAGCCAGTCGCGTTGCCGTAGTGACTGGCGAGGCGACCGCTGTCGACGTGGATGCGCTCGATGCCGGCGCCGGCGGGAGCGGCGGCGTAGAGGTTCGCGGACGTGCCGACGGGGACGTACGGCTCGTTCTCGATCGGTCCGCCGTTGGTGATGGAGGCACTGATGCCATTCCAGCCACCCCACCCCGTGTCGCAGTTGTTGTTGGTGACGCGGAAGAGCCAGTCGTAGGCTGCGCCGCCACCATGCGCGGTCAAAGCACCACCGTTGCCATAGCCGCCACGACAGATCTGTACGTCGTAGGCGCCGGCATGGGCGAGCCCCGGCGCCATACTCGCGGTGGCCGCTGCCAAGGTAAACGCGGCCGCGATCTGGATGCGGCGGCGCCCTCGGAGTGGTGTCATTCGGTTTCGCAAGATTCCCCCATTAGCTAGTGCGTCCCTGTAGGGTACAGCACATGCCTTTGCATTCAAAGTCCCGCCCATTCCAAAGCTCGAAACCGCTGGTGCTCGCCGCTTCGGTGACGCTCTTGGCGTCCTCGCTTGCGGCGTGCGGTGGCGAGAGTCAGGACCGGGGTGTGGGCAAAGAGTCGGTGAAGCGGCTAACGACGGGTCTCACCCAAGCCGAACGCGCCGGGGGGACACAATCGCTACCTACCGACTCGCAGATCAAATCAGCCCAGAACAAGGTCATCAACCCCGCCGAGCATCGGCTCAAGGGCGTGAAGCTCCCTGGCGACCTTGGCGGGCAGACGGTGAGGCCAAACTCCTCGACGGCGCCTGCCGATGCGCTCACCCTGGCCGCTCGTGCAGGCCGCCAGTGGCTTCTTTACCGAGTGAACGGCAAGGCGCCCGATTCCAGTGTGATTCCGCGGTCGGTGTGGGACGGTGTTCCGCCGATGGTCCCAACGGAGCGTGTCAAAGGTGCGGCGCTGAGCAACGGCGTGAAGGTGTTCGAGGCTCACCCAACAGGCGACGAGTGGTCGGCGAGTGTTCTCACGCGCGATCCGCGGCTACCGGTGATCCGGTTGCAGATTGCACGAGACGGCGACACTGTGCGCGTGAAGGAGATCGACGGATGAAACGTGCAGCTACAGCAGCCACGCTCGCGATTGCCGCCATGGCGGCGGCGCCTTCGGCGAGCGCACAAGAAGTCGTAAGTCTGCAAGCACAGGCGATGAGCGGCGGCTGGTCGTTGACGCCACCTGGACAGCGCTCCGCCGTGTGCCTGGTGGACTCCGGGTTTGATCCCGCGCAGCTCGATGTCCGCCAGGACGTGAAAGCGACGACGATCTCAGGCTTGACCAGCACCGGCCCGGCCCTAGATGCGGCCCAGCAGCCAGTGATGCACGGCACATGGATGCTCCAGGCGGCCTTCGCTCCCGCAGACGGCACGGGCATGATCGGGCCGACTCCAGGCGTGCCGGTGATCTTTGTACGGGCGATGCGCGACGGCACTGGCAAGTTCGACGGGTCCGACTACGCGGGCGGGATGCTGATCTGCGATCGCGCCGCTCGAGCAGTCGGGTGGAGGCTCGCCTCGATCGCCTTGGCCCTCGGGAGTGAAGCTCCGCAGAGCGATGAGCGCAACAGCGTGGCGCAGCGCGTAGCTGATCTTCCCGCGGTGCCAGTGGCCGCCGTGGGCAACCGCCCGGGCGTGCCTCAATTCCCGGCTCAGGCCGAAGGCGTCGTTGGAGTGAGCGCCGTAAGTACCGTGACCGGCGAGACATGCGCTGGCACCGCCGATCCCGATCCGGAGTCCGCGGGTCTCGTCGGTCCCGGCTGTCTCGTGACGATGCCTGTCGAGGGGCGGGCGCAGACCGTGGACTCGGCTGGCACGTCGGGCGCCACGGTGATGGTTGCCGCAGCGATCGCGCAGGCGTGCGACCTGGCGCCCGAGCTAACCCCGCGTGAGTGCCTGGCGTTGGTCCAGTCCACGGCCCGCGCCGTGCCCGGCGGCAAGGTGCCGGACCTGCGCGCGATCGCGGCCGCGCGCGGCCTCACAGCCCCAGTCTTGACGGCCCCGCTGGCTACCGTGGCACCGCCAGCGGCGTTGCCGTCGACTCCGAACCTCGATCTGACAGTCGTGATCGCTCCCCGTTGGTATGGGGCCAAGCTGCGGCCGAAGATCAAGCGCCTGTCGCGCGGCAAGATCCAGGTCACGAGCCCGGACAAGAACCGCGCCGCGTCGATCTGGACGAACTTGCGTGGCGGCAAGGCCGGCAAGCGCCGCACGATCACAGGCCGCCCTCGGGGCAACCGCGTGAAGGTCCGTGTTACGCAGACGAAGGACGGCCAGGTCTTTGAGCGTTCTTGGTCGTTGAAGGTGCCGCGCCGCCGCTAACTGCGGCGGCGGGCGTGCCGCTCGCTCAGCGAGTGGTGCGCTTTGCCGAGACGCTGCCGCACTTCGCGCGGTAGGTGCCCTTCGTCCGCGGCACGGTGATCGACCACCGGCCCTTGCGGACCGTCGCCGACTTGCTGCGCTTGGAGCGCGGCGTGCGCAGACTGACCTTCTTGCAACCGCTCGCGGTACCACTGACGACGAGCTTGCGTCCCTTCTTGGCCTTCGTCTTCATCGAGATCTTTGGCTCAGAACTTGGCGGCTGAGGCGACAGTGTGGAAGTCCCCGGCGTCGGGGTCGGCTGCCCAGGGGTCGTCGGGGCCGGCGTGGGCGTGGGGGCCTGGCCTGGCCGAGTCCATGTGAACTTCTGAGACCACGTCGCGCCATTTCCCGGGCCGCTAGCGCCGAGGGTGACATTCCTTGGGCCGTTGGCCGGAAGCGGTCCAATCGTCGTCGAGCCCGACACCGTCACCGGACACATTGGGGCTCCGAGAGTTGAACAGGCAAACGTAGTGTCCTTCGAAGGCAGTTCCGCCGTCCCGATGCCGACGCCAACGGATGAGATTCCGCTTTGAGGATCGGTGGCGGTCCAGTTCACCGTCACCATGCCGTTGCTGTTGTCTAGCGTCGCCGAGACGTTCAGGGCTGGCGGGGACGGATTTTCCATGTAGATCTTGGCGCCCGCGTACGCGCTTCCGGCGCCGCCGCAGGAGTCAACGCCTGCAGGCAGAGACGAGGGGCAGCGACTGCCGAAGAGCAGGCCTCCAGCGCCGTCGCTGCCGAGGCTGTCGGCGGCATAGTTGAACTGGTAGGTCGCGGTGTCGCCCGTGCCGGGAAGGATCTGCAACGTCGGGTCGATGTTCCGGCCGGTTGAGGTGAACACACCGGCTTCGGCGTGGGATTCAGCGGTGATGGAGAGGTTCTGGAAGCCCGTCACCTGAACGATGCTCGAGCCGGCGGGTGGGGTGAACCTGAGGAAAGCAGTGCTGCCTGGAAGTGCGGTGTCGCCGAAGGCGCCGCCAGCGCCGGCCCAAGTTTCACCGCCGGCGCGCGGGCGCGAACAGACATCCGCCCAGGCGGCTGGCGTAGCGCTGGGGTAGATGGCGCCCCCTGTAGTTACAGTGGACCAGCCGCTTTGGCCTGCGGGGGCAGCTCCGCTGGCGGGGCACAGGTCGACGGTCATCAGGCCCGCGTTGGCGGTGGCTGGGAGGAGCGCGGCCGCGGCGAGGGTGGCGGGGAGCGCGAGGGTGAGAGCGTGTCGCTTCATCGCGTTTCGATCATAACCGTGGGTCTACAGGAACACCGTTGGTATTCATGAGTTGCGCTCGCGGCGCAGTTCCACGCGAGCCTGCGGCTCCACGATGCTGAGGTGTCCGCGGGGCGATGCCCACAGGGTGATGCCGGCGCTGCGGTCGTGGGGCGCCGTCACGACGTCGACTTGATCGGCGGTCGGTCCGCCGCGCCAGGTGACGGTGACGGTCTGTGTGTGGCGGTTTGAGCGCACCGAGAACACGGCCGCGGGCCAGCGATCACGCAAGCGTCGTTTGATCCGGCAAGCGGTCTTCGCTGGGGTCTCTCGCAGCGGTGCTGGGAACAGGGTCGGGCTCATTCCCCGAACGTAGGGCGGCCCCGGCACCTCTGACGGGGCGCGGGGGCGTATTGGCGCTGCTTCGTTGCAGAGTCGTTACACAACGTGGTCGGGCAGCAGGCGGTAGCCGGTGCCCCACACGTTCTGGACGTACTCGCCTCCAGCTTCGCGGAGCTTGCTGCGAAGGCGGCAGGCGTGGGCGTCGAGCGTTCGGGTGCGGCCGACGGTCTCGTAGCCCCACACGTCATGCAACAGCTCGCGCTTCTCGTAGACCCGCTCGGGCTCGCGAGCCAGCGCCTTGAGCAACCCGTACTCCATGCCGGTGAGCACGATCGCCTGGTCGCCGACGCGGACCGACCTGGCCGCGTGGTTGATCTGCAGGCCGCCGGGCAGGACCCGGAGCGTCTGCTGGGAGTCGTTGCGGCTAACAGCGAGCTGCAGGCGGGCGACGAGCTCGGGGTAGAAGACCGGGAGGGCGAGGAAGTCGACGCACCCGCGCTGCAGCGCTCGGAGGCGGTCGAGCGGACCGGCGTGGTCGCCGTACGCGATCGCGGGGCAGCGCTCTGAGACGACGAGGCGATCGCGGAGGGTCTGCAGCGCCGCGTAGCCGGTGCCCCGCTCCAGCTCGGCGCTGAGGACGATCGCCGCGGGCGCGCCACCGTGCAGGCGGGCCTCGGCGGCCGCGACGCTGGGGGCGTCGACGACCTCCACGTCGTCGGCGAGCAGGTGCCGCATGATCTCGTCGGCCGGTGGCCCGAGCGGCGCCAGGAGCAGGATGCGGATCGCAGTCAGCGGGACGCGGAGCGCGTCGGGGAGGGTGCGGCTGATTGTTGGGGTGAGGGTGTCGGTCATCGGCTCTCGGTGGTCTGCTTGACGCGGACCGAAAAGACCGGCGACGCAGGCCGACAGAGCCGAGCGCAGCGAGGGAACGCCGCTCGACACCCCGAAGGGGCGAAGCGCGTTGGGCCGGAGCCTGCGGAGGTCCGACGGGTGTTGGGCGGGGCGCCGACGGACCAGCGCCGGTCAAGGTCCCGCCGTCCTATGCAGACCCCCGAGAGCCATGACCGATCCCCGCCACTTGGCGGGTCAGACCGACCGGTTCAGACGAGGGCCGTCTCAGTTACAACTGCCTCGAAGAGCAGGTGTGGAGCGGCTTCGCGGAAGTTCAATCGATCCCGGGTCGTGCGTCGACCCTGGGGACGTTTCGTGCACGCCGCAAAATTTCCTCTGGATCTTGAAGTTTGCTCCGCAGTTTCTGGATCTGTTCGAAGGCTTGACGAAGGGCTTCGCGATCGAGGTCGGCGGTTCCGTGAGCCACGCTGTTGCGCTGCCGGAGGAGATCTGTAAAGACCTCGGCATCGTTTTGGGAGAAGACTCCGAAGTCGATCAGGATTCCGCGTAGCTGTCGTGGAGACGCCATCACATGCGACTCGCCGGCCAACAGACCCACCACGTCTCTGATCGCAGACTCGAGCTGTCCCCAGCTTGCGAGGAACAATCCGTTCTGCTCGACCAGGTTTGAGGAGGAGTCAGCAAAAGCCGGAACTGCCAAGGACCGCGCCTGACGAAGCCGGAACGTCTGCGACAGCAGAGTCAGGAAAGTCGACCCAGCAAAAGCCATCGCTCCGATGGCCACCAGAAGAAGAGGCCAGTCTCGTTCTGTCCGTTGATCCAACGCATATGCCACGACCCCGAGCCCTGCGGCCAAGGCTCCGAGCGAGCGATAAGCGCTTGAAAGAAACTGCAGCTTGAGCTGGCGCCGATCAGCTGAGTCTTGACTTGAGCGAAACAGTCCTGCGGTCGCGTCGGCAGCATGCAGGATGTCCGCCGCAGAGACTGGCCCGGGTCGTCCCGAACGAGCGATCTCTCTCTCTGCATAACGCGTGACTTGCTCGCGAAACTCGGCAGTCACCGCGTCCAATACAGCGTCCGCCGAATCAGTGCGCGCTGGTTCCTTCGCGTCGCTCATTGAGGCCACTCCAGACTGACCGTCACAGCGATTGCGAACAGGATGCACGCAGCCAGAAGAATCTGGCCCCACTGCTCCTTCAAATTATTTCCAGCGATCCCAGCCACGATTGCAAGCAGATAGATGGCCACTATCCCGACTACGCGAAGCTTGGATTTGCGTTGTGGACGGTAGCCACGGCGCATCAAGAGCCAAGCATCGCTGACGTGGGAAGTCGTGATCTCGGCGTTGCCTGTGCTTCGTGTCGAGCTTTCTAGCCGCTGCGCCTCTCGAAGGACCTCCTTGGCGAACTTCCCGGTCTCTGTTCGGAATTCCTCCCGGGCGTCGTCACCCATGGAGGGCAACTCGTTGGCGTGGATATCGACCTTCACCTCAAACGAACCCTAGACGGTGCTGTTACGGAATTGAGGCGGAAGGGGGTTCAGCGCGATTCGCGGGAACGTGCGGGCCGCGGCGAGGGTGAGAACGCTCAAAGCAGGGGCTATCGCGGGAGGTGGGCCCGCGGCGCGCATCACTTCCCAGCGTCGGTTGAGCGAGGGACCGCTGGGGCTACCGCGCAGCGGCATCAGCGTCTCTCTCGGACTGCATCACGAGCTGCTGGAGGGCGCTCTGGTCGTAGAGGTCGCCGGGCGCGGGCAGGAACGGACCGGCGGCCTGCCAGCCGAGCGAGAGCGCCAGCAGGCCGAGCGGGAGCGCGACCAGCAGGAACTCTCGGGCGCCGCCGACGGGGACCTGCGGGCGGCGGAGCACGGAGATATTCTCGGTGCGAAGCGGCCACAGCAGCGATTGCTTGGCCGGCGTCATGTCGTCGAGCAGCAGGTGCGAGAGGTACGCGGTCAGGGTGGCGATCGCGACCACCGGAGCGACCCCGAACCAAGCGTGCTGCAGCGCCGAGGTGTCGGCGAGGGAGAGGGAGGCAAGCAGCGGCGTTTGCGCGGCGACGAAGCGCAGCAGGGCGCCCAGCAGCCACCAGTACAGGCCGTAGAGCGGCACGATCGCCGCGGTCCACGCCAGCGCGGCCGCCACGGAGTGGGTGGGGCCGCGGTGGCTGACGCCCGTGCTGCGGATCGCGGCTCCGGCCAGGACGACGGGAAGGGTGAGCAGCAGCGCCAGGCGTCCGACGAACGGGACGCCGGTCAGGCTGCTGGTGCCGTGGCTGATGCGGGAGGTCCGCAGGTCCAGATCCGGAAGCTCGGCGGCGACGGCGCCGCAGGCGATGACGATCGCAGCCTGTGCGCCGTCGAGGTCCACGCCGAGCTCGCGCGCCGTCAGGACGGTCGCGGCGCCGACGGCCAGGCCGCCGACGCCGTGGGTTGCGCCCATCATCGTCAGGTCCGATCGGTCGGGGTCATGCGTGCGGGACGGCAAAGGTCTCGAGGAGCGCAGCGACGGCCAGCAGCGCGACGACGATTGCCGCGCGCTGGGCGGTTGCCCGGCGGGTTGGCGGGATGCTGCGCGCGCACAGCGGCCAGGCGCCGGCGAGCGCGGCCGCCAGCAGCTCGGCCGGAGCGTGGGGGAAGTACTGCAGCCCGTCGGGGTGGGCGGCCAGGATTCCGCCGAACACCGCGGTGCCCCACGGGATCGCGCCGCACAGGCTCTCGCCAGCTCCGGAAAGCAGGCGCGGCGTGCTGGCGGGGCGGTGCGCGAAGGCGATCAAAAGCAGGCACGCTGTGGTGTTGCGCACGAAGATCGCGATCGCTTCGCCAGGGGTGCCGTGGAGGGCGGGCGCGAGCGTTTGGCCGCCGGAGTAGCCGGTGGTGTTCTCAAACGCTGCGCCCCACACGAACGCCGTGATCGTCAGCGCGACCCACACCGCGTCGGTGCGGCGGGCGCGGGTGCTCATCGGGATGGCGGTCATGGCGCGTCCATCGCGAAGACCTTCCACGTGCCCGCCTGCTGGCGAAGGCGAACGCGGTAGGGCTGGTAGTCGGGCGTCACACGCCGACGGCCCTGGGTGCCGGTGAAGACCTTGAGCAGCACGATCACGTTGGCGGACTTCGGGTCGCTGGACTCGATATCGGAGACCAGGACCCGGGCGCGGCTGGTGAGCTTGCTGGCGGCGAGCGTCTTGGCGGTGTCCTCGTCCGGAACCGGCGGTTCGAGCTGCGTGGACATCGCGCCCGTGGCGCGGGCCCGAAGCGAGCGCTGCTGAGCGACGTAGGTGTCGGGGCTGTAGGTCAGGCTCGTGACCGCGAACTCGCGCGCCACGCGCTCGGCGCCGGCGGCGCCGCCGACGTCGCCGACGTCGCCGGTCGTGACATCGGTTGTCTCGTCGTTGACGGTCAGCTCGTCGTGATCGCTGCCCTCGGTCTTGGCCGGGGTGGCGCCCTGGTTGTCGGCGTACGGGTCGTTGACGCCGCATCCGCCGATCGCGAGCGCCGCGGCGAGCGTGATCGCCGTAGCGGTGGTCCGTGCGGCCCTCATCGGTCGCTCCCAGAAGCGGCGTAGGGCCCCAGCTCGCCCTTGGGGTCGAGGACGACGACGGCGCCGCTGTCGGCGGCGTTGAAGGCCTGCGCGAGCGCGGCGATCGGGGCCGTCGTGCGGCCCGTGCTGGGATGCCCGATCACCAGGCTTGACGGCGGGCGGTTGTCGGGGTCGGGGGTGTTGGTGGGCTGGTTCATGTCAGACCTGCTTGGTGATTCCGAGGACGGCGAGGATGTCTCCGGCGCTGAGGCCGAGGTGAAGGTGTGCGACGCCGTTGGCGACGCCGGAGTAGCCGACGAGCTCGCCGCGCTTGACGCGCTGGCCGGGCCGCACGGCCAGGCGCGAGAGGTGGGCGTAGTACCACTGGCGGCCGCTGTTTGCGGTGAGCGTGAAGCGCATGCCGCCGAAGCGGCTGGAGGCGCTGGCGTCGAGCGTTCCGAAGCCGCATCTGGCGCAGATCACGCCGTCTTCGGTGGCCAGCAGCGGCGTGCCGGATGGGATGCCGATGTCGATCGCGCGGTCGGACTGCCAGTTGTTGGGCGCCGCGGCGAAGGAGTGCGTGCCCTGGCCCGGGCGGCCGATGATCTGGCCTTGGCCGCCGCGGGTGGGGTAGCCCGCGGCCGCGCCGCTTGCGGGGTCGACGCTGCCGGCGACATCGGTGGTGTCGACAGCCCCGGGGCACTGGTGCTCGGCGGCGTCGACGACGCTGGCGGTGGGTGCCTCTCCTGAGAGGAACTTGCGGGGATCCACGGCCGGATCTCCGGCGGGCGTTGCGGAGCGGCGGACCTCGAAGTGCAGGTGAGGGCCGGTGGAGTTGCCGGTGTTGCCCGAGAGGGCGATGACCTGGCCGGCGGCCACGGCGCGCCCCACAGAGACATTGATCCTTGAGAGGTGGGCGTAGCAGCTCGAAAGCGCGGGCTGATGCAGCACGCAGACGTAGTTGCCGTAGCCGCTCATCGTGCCGGCGAAGATCACGCGGCCCGCGACGGGGACCTTAATCGGCGTTCCGATCGGCACGCCGAAGTCGATGCCTTCGTGGTTGGTGGAGCCGATGCCGCCGGGCGAGGACCGCGGTCCGAAGCCGGAGGTAATCGGTCCGGGGACCGGGGCGGGCCAGCGGCTCGAGGAGGCCTCCGGGCTGGCGGGGGCGGTGCGGTCTGCGACCGGAACGGTCTGCACGCCGGAGCCTGCGTCGCCAGGGCCGCCGGAGACGATCGGCTTGGAGGAGACCTGGACCATCTTCGTGTTGCCCCACGAGAGCGCTTTGCTGAGCGAGCGGGGTTCGAAGGTGTAGAAGTCCAGGCGTCCGGCGCCGCCGAAGTCGCCGCCCGTGTCGGCAACGACGAACGGGCCGCGCCAGTCGTAGGGGTTGGGCCAGATGTAGGCAAGCGACCCGTAGCTGTTGAGGCGCGGGTTGCTGGCGATCAGGTAGGCGCGACGGCGGCCGTTGTCGACGCGAATCCCCGAGGCGGTGTAGCCGCACCCGTTGCCGCAGTTCACGCCGCCCGCGATCGGGGCGTAGGCGGTGGAGCGGTAGGGACCGGCGGTGATCTTGAGGCCCCCGCCGCGCTTGCGGGCGGCGGAGAGCTCGGCCGCGGTCACCCCCGTGCCGGCGACGCCGCCCAGTGAGCCCGGGCCGTCCCAGGTGCTCGGAATCGAGCCGTCGTCGACGCTGGCCGGCGGCGCGCAGTCGGCCGCCGGCATGACGATCAGGACGAGCAGCAGGACCGGGAGCAGCAGCAGCCCGACGACGCCGATGATCGCCAGGCGGATCACGCGGCGCCCCGCAGGGGTCGCCGCGGCCTTGGCTACGACCGCGGGGGCAGCCATCAGGCGGCGGTTAGGTCGGACTCGGGATCGGCAAGCAGCTCGATCGCCTTCCACGGGTCACCGCCGGAGCGCTCCAGCGCGATCGCGCGGACCGGCTGGTTGGCCTCGGGGTCCTGCGCCAGGGCCCAGAACTCGGGCGCGGCGTACGCCATGCGGACCTTGCCGCGACCGGCGTTGGTCTTGACGAACGCCTCGCTGAACTCGCCCGGGCGGGTGCGCAGCATGCCGATGTTGGCGATGTCGTTGGCCGTCAGACCGGCCGACGCGGCGATCGGCGCGACGTTGGCCTCATCCTGGAAGTGCGTGATGAGCGTGCTGGTCTGGCCGAGCAGGCCGCGGCCGCCGGCCGAGTCCAGGTCGTTGAGGAACTGCGTGACCCAGACGAGCACCATGTAGAGGTGGCGGCCGCGACGGGCCCACTCCTTGAGCATCTGGTGGCCTGCCTCGGTGTCGGTGAGGTGCCAGATCTCCTCGACGATCACCATCAGCCGGTCCTGCCAGGACTCGGCGGGCAGGCCCGCTTTGCGGCGCTGCTGGAACAGCCGCTCGGCCTCGGTGTTGATGGCCTGCAGCACGATGTACTGAACGGCGGCCAGACGCTCCTTTGGAACGCCTGTGGTGTCGAAGACGATCGCCGGCGCGTCGCGCGGGATGGTCGTGGGCTCGTCCATCAGGAACGAGAGCGGGCCGTCGTAGGCGTAGGCCTGCAGGCGGACCAGCAGCGAGCGGATGCGCTGGCTCAGGTCGGTCTCGGCGTCGGAGTCAAACGCCTCCAGGTACAGCTCCTTGAGGCGGTCGACGAGCAGCGATTCGGTCGGCTGCAGGTCGGGGTCTTGCGCGCACAGCTCGTACACGTCGGTGATCGCGTTGGTGACGATCGCCTTGTCGGTGGCGTCGAGGCGGCGATCGGAGGAGTTGGCTCCGTGCACGTCGCCGATGAGCAGGTCGTGCAGCGTGGCCAGGAACGAGATCTGGCTGTCGTGCACGTCGGTCACGTCGTCCACGTCCCACGGGTTGAGCCGCGAGGCGTTGGCGTCGCGCGTGCCGATCGCGACTCGTGCTGATCCGGGGATCAGCGAGAGCAGCGCGTCGTAGTGGCCTCCGGTACGGGCGTGGTGGTCCTCGTCGCTGACCGTCGAACGGTCGATGATCCGAAGGCGCATGCCTGGGGGCGTGGCGCGCGCGGCGAGCACGTTGGCGGTGAGCGTCTTGCCGTGGCCGCCTTTGCCGGTGATGCCGACGATGAACGTTCCGGCCTTGCGGTCGAAGAGGTCCAGCCGCTCCAGGGTGGCGTGCGGCCAGGCGAAGCCCAGCGGCATGCCGCGGTCGTGGCCGCAGCGGCTCGAGGACAGCGGGGTGAGGTGCCCCATGTCGCTGTAGGCCCACTTGGTGACGCGCTTGAGCCGGTCGGAGGCGATTGGCAGTGAGGACAGCAGTCCACGGGCCCCGAGCCGGCGGCCGCGCATGAGCGTGGCGTCCAGGTTGGTGCGGTAGTCGGTGGCGAGCTTGTCGGCCGTCGTCTCCAGGGCGTCGGAGTCGCCCCACGTGCAGCGCAGGCTCAGGTAGACCGAGACTTTGAAGACGGTCGCGCCGGCTTCGGACTGCAGTTGCTCGTTGACCGTCTCGGTCTCGTCGAGCACCTTCCACTGCTCGCGCGAGACTGGGCGACTGGCGCCGTCGATCGCGACCTGCTGACGAGCGACGCGGGTCCGCGTGGAGACGCGGGCCACGGAGCGGTCCTCGGGTCGGATCCGGACGGCCAGCGTGCTGGCGAGCGCGGTCTGCGAGAGCGGGTCCAGCCACCACGGGTCGGCGGTCGCGGGCTGCTTGGCCAGCCACAGCGTCTCCTCCAACGTGCCGTCTGAGTGACGAACGTAGTCGTGGTTGGTCAGGTCCAGCTCGGCCTCAGGGATCTCGTACTCGGGCATGCCCGCAACGAGCTCGTCGACGATCACGGCCCGCGCGCGGGCCGCCTCGGCCGGCGAACCGGCTGCGAGCGTCGAGCACACGTCGGCCAGGCGCTCGGGGTGAGGGTGGGGCCCCGCGGCGGGGTGCAGGCGCTCCCACAGCAGCGAGAGGGCGTGAACACCGTCGACTTGGGCGGTGTGGGCGCCACTGTCGCTGAGGCGAGCGGCGACCGACAGCGCGAGGTTGCGCGACGCCAGGGCGGCGTTGTAGTGCTCGGTGTAGGCGTAGCTGCGCGCGTGGGCTTTGCTGCGCGACATCTTGCCGCCACGCATGAGGTAGTAGCCAGCCTGGTCACGGACCTTGCGGCCCGGCTGAGGCCGCCAGACGACGGCGGCGTAGTGGCGGGCCCACGAGGCGCCCATGTCGCCCGTGGCGGCCTCGGAGACGGTCCGCGCGGTGAGGCGTTCGAGCCGCAGACGCATGCGGGCCATGTCCTCGTGCAGCGGGTCGTCGACGCGCTTCATGTCGCGGTCGGCGACCCGGCGGGCGATCGCCACGTCGGGCGCTGAGACCAGCTCCGGGGGCAGCGGGTTTCGCAGGACGAAGAACCACAGCTCTTGCTGGTTGGGGATCGACCCGCACAGGCGGGTCCAGTAGTCGATCGTGCGGGCGCGCTGCTCGTCGGTGGCAAAGAACAGGTTGGGCACCCGACCGATCTCAACCAGGCGCACGTAGTCGCCGGAGGTCGTGACGATCAGGCCGTCGGGCTCCACCACCGCCACGTCCAGAAGGCTGCCCAGCGGCGACGTCCTCGCCTTCGGCGTTTTGGCCTTAGGAGTCTTCTCGGACTGGTTCCAAGGGCTCATCGTGCGTCCTGGTTTGGCTCGGGGATCTCCACGTCGCTGGTCCACGCCGGCTGGTCGTAGGTGACGACGGCGGGCATGTCTCGCACGTAGATCCCGCCCTTGAGATGGGAGCGCGAGACGTGCTGCAGCACCCGGCGGCGGCGCAGCAGGAATCGGAGGAAGTCCGAGACGAGCAGCAGCAGCGGAACGCCGGTCACGGCGGCCCACAGCAGGACCAGGCCGGACGGCAGGAAGATCACCCACATGGTGAAACCGACCGCGAGCATGAACGGCGGCTTGATGATGTAGAACGCCAGCGCGAGCAGGCCGACGGCGCCGCCGCCGCCGAACCACGTGCCGATCGGGACGCCGACCCACCGGGTGGGGTCGTTAAAGCGTCGAAGGACGAGGGACATCAGACGCCTCCGTGGAAGGTCGGTGCTGCGGGTTCAACGAGGGGAGAGGGTGAGTCGGTCATGCGTTTTCGCGGCGATCGAGGCGTGGACCAGACCCCGGACGCTCCGGGCGCGTGGGGTGCTGCAGCGAGACGGGCCGCTGCTGCGTGGGCCGCGGCGTGGGGCCCTCCGGACCGCTGTCAGGCCGGAGGCTGGGCGTGGACGCAGACCGGGAGGGCATCGAGCCCTCGGAGGTCGTGCGGCGCCGCCCGCCGGCGGGCAGGTGGATCGTCGAGTCGGGCGTGACGGACGGCCCGCGGCTGCCGCGGTCGGGCAGCAGCGTGTGCGACGGCGCAGGGGTCTGGCGACCGTTGCTCGCGGTTCCCGCGAGCTTGGCGCGCTCCTCTGCGCGAAGCGGCTCCGGAGAGGCGCCGGGAAGGCGCGATCCTGGGCTGTCGGCCGTTGAGCGGGCCGGGGGCTTGCGAGCGTTCGTCTTGGGCGCCACGCCCGGCTCCTGGGGGCCGCGGAAGCCCTCGGGACGAAGGCTGTGGACGGCGGCCTCGTGCGCCGCCGCGGTGCCGTTGGGGCGGCCGTCGGGCGTGCGCAGCTTGGTGGCCGCGTCGCGGGCCATGCCCTTGACGCCGCCGCGACCTGCGAGGTTCGCGCGCGCTCCGGCCGTGGCGTATCCGACGCCGACGCCGGCAAGGGCCTGCGGGCCTCCTCGAGCCGCGATCTGCGCGGTCCGCAGCGCGGCGCGTGCCGGGGTAGGGGGCTTGGCGCCCAGACCCGCGAAACCAGCGCCGACCTGGATGGCCTGGCGCACGCCGATGCGCGACTCCGAAAGGCTCTGCATTGCCGATCGCGGACCCGCGGCGCCGTGTGCGGAGGTGGCGGTCTGGCCTGCTGAGCGGCCGGTGACGCCGCCGCGCGCCGCCGCGAGGCTGGCCTTGGCCTTGCCCAGTGACGCAGCGGGGGAGAAGTTGCTGACGGACCCCTTGAGGGAGTCCATGCCGGGGCCGAGCATCCGCTTGGCCACGCCGAAGCACAGCAGCGGTCCGAGGATCGCGGAGAAGCCCGCGATGATGCTGCCGGCGGCCGCGCCGAAGACCGAGCTCCCGCCGATCGCGGTCCCGATGCCAGCGGCACCCTTGATGAAGAGTGCGGCCGCGGTGAAGATGATCGCGAACGCCAGCGGCAGGACCGGGATCGCGACGAACAGCGCCATGTAGCGGCGCAACAGCCGCGAGCCGGCCTGCAGCGGGGCGACGGCGAGCAGCAGCGGCCCGACGAAGTAGAGGATCCCGCCGAGCAGCAGGATGAAGACCTTGAGGCCGACGCCGCAGACCAGCAGGAACGCGGCGAGCATCCAGATCAGGGCGCCCAGGAACGGGATCGACCCGAGCAGGCCGCCAGCGACGGCGACCTCCATGTACTTCTGCAGGCCGGTGGAGACCGCCGGCATCGACAGAAACGCGTTGGTGAGCTGGTTACCCAGCGCCGGGACCGTCTTCCAGACGGTGCCCCACGAGATCAGCAGGATGATCACCGTGAGCGTGCGGATGATGATCGCCTGCAGCGGTTCGCTGCGCTCGGTGCCGAACATCCATGCAGCGCCCGCCCAGGTCATCGTGACGGGCAGCAGGATCAGCGCCAGACCGAGCGTCATGCGGCGCATCTGGTGGAAGTCGCTGAACCCCTTCCCGGTGTAGTCCGGGATCGCGGCGAGCCACTTGATGAACTCGACGCCCTTCTTGCCCCAGGAGTCCGGGACGATCATGTCGGCGATCCCCGCGATGAGCGAGAGCACGAGCTTTCCAAGCTCCTTGGCTCCGAACTCCAGGCCGCCGAAGATGACCTTCCCGATCTCGTCGAGCAGGCCGGCCATCGGCAGGAAGTGGGGGTTGAGCGTTGCCGCACCGGCCGCCGCTGGAAAGACCAGGGCGGTGGCGACGGCTGCGATAAGAGCGGCGCGGCAACGCATCGCGCTACGCGAGGATCGCGGGGGCGACGGCGACGAGGAAGACCAGGCCGCCAGCGATCTTGCCCATCAGCTCGTTGCCTAGGCGGGCGCCGACGATGACGCACGCTCCGGCGAACACGAGCAGCGGGCCCAGGAACAAACCGACGTACGCGAGGATCTGGCCCTTGATGTTCTTGCTGGTGCCGTCGAGCTGAGCCCAGTTGGGCGGCTTGACGATCTCGTCCTTGGTGACGCTGGTGTAGAGCCCGAGGCCGCCGGAGACGTGCAGCGCGATCGCCAGCACGGCGACGACGGCGACGCCGAACGCCACGGTCAGCGCGCGGCGCTGGCGAGGCGAGAGCCTGGGGTGGCCTGCGTCGCTCGAGCGGCGCGTGCGGGGCCGCGGAGGAGCGGCCGGCGAGGCGGTGATGAGAGAGGTGATGGGCATGGGCTTGTGCCTTTCTGGCGGATCGATCAGCAGGGCCCGAGTTCGCACAGCGGCGTCTCGGTCCGTGGACGAGGAGGCGAGTAAGAGGGAGCGGCGGCGCGCGGCGCAGGAGCGCTCTGCACGGCCGGTGCGGCGGGTCGCACGACGGCGACCGCAGGACGGGCCAGGGCGGCGGCCGCGGCCTTGGAGCGGCGCTCGCTGCGAGCCTTGGCGC
>JAURVW010000351.1 GCA_030655275.1 Solirubrobacteraceae bacterium | reverse complement strand
GTCGAGGCCGTCGCCGCCGTCGAGGATGTCGTCGCCGTCACCGCCGTACATGCGGTCGCCGGCCTGGCCGCCGTCGATCTCGTCGGTGCCGGCGTTGCCGTAGAGCTTGTCCTCGCCGATGTCGCCGGTGATGATGTCGTCGCCGGCGCCGCCGGCGACCTTGTCGCGGCCGAAGCCGCCGTCGAGCCGGTCGTTGCCCCCGAGGCCGATCACCTTGTCGTTGCCGAGGCCGGCGAAGATGTGGTCGGTCTTCACGGTGCCGCGGATTCGCTCACCGGTGCGCTTGCCGTGGAAGGTGCGCGCGGACGCGTCGGACGCGCCGACGAGGCACATGGAGGCGGTCGCGATGGCGACGAGCGAGGCGCGGCGGGCAACGAAGCCGCGCCGAGGCGCGGCCGCCGCCGAGTGGTTGGGGAACCCGGGCATTGCACCGCCGATCGGTTCCCCGCGGCGTCGGCTCCAGACGCCGTGGCCGAAATGAGACAGGTCTCGTAACCCGTCTCAAGGTGCGCCCTGGCCGGTCGACGGCGGCCGGTCGGGGGTCGGGGGTCGGGGGTCGGTGTGCGGCGGCGTCGGCGATGCGGCCCAGAACCTGCTCAGCGCGCAGAGTCGTTTGGGCTGACGTGCAGGTTGTGGACGCCTGGACGGCGAGAACCTGCGCAGCGCGGTCGGTTGCGCGGGCTGGTGTGCAGGTTGTGGTCGCTTGGACGGCGAGAACCTGCGCAGCGCGCTGATCGGGTCGGGGTCGGATCGGGGTCGGATCGGGGTCGGGGCGTAGCTCGTTACTCGACGTGCGTCGGCACGGCTCTCGAGGATCGGTGGGTCCGGGCGATCGCTCGCCCGCCGGCAACGGCGGCGGCTCTTTGCTGCCGGTGGGGTCTTGGGGCTGGCCGCTGAGGGACTGGCGGGAGGGCTTGAGCGGACCGGGCCGACGTTGGGGTCGAGTCGGGGTCGGCGGGCCCTGCGCCGTCGGCACGGGAGGCGGGCAACCGGGGACGGATCTCCGTGGCCTGGCCGGAGAAGTGTCCGCAGTTCGCGACTTGTCAGGGCGGTCTGAGCGTTCCGGGGACGGTTTTCCGTGGCCTGGCCGGAGAAGTGTCCGCAGTTCGCGCTCGGCGGGGCCGCCCGCCAGGCGACGAGCCTGGCCGGGGAGAAATCGGCCGGCTTTGGGCGCTTTTCTCCCCGGCCTCGCCGCTCCTGCTTCGCGCTCGCCCGCCGACTCCGCAGCCAGGCCGGCGCCGCCCACCAGCGCCGGCTGCCCGCCCCTCGGTGCGGATCGAAATCCCTCGCCGGGCCCTCAACCGGCAACGGCCGTGCGGCGGCTCGCCTCGTCACCAAGGCTCCCGCGACGTCACGGGCCAGGACCGAGTGACCTCATCGGGGCAACGATCGGCCCTTTCCAAGCCCCACCAAAGCGCGTCTTCGGTGGCAACCGTTTGCATCAACCGTTTGCGTCGACGGCGCTCGGCCCCTCCCAGCGCCGCTCTGAGGGTGGCCCAGACCGCTTCGGAACGACCGGACCCGGCCCGCCTCGGGTGCCCGCCGCTCAGTCGCGGATGCGGATGCCGTCGAGCGCCATCGCGAGCACGCGCGCGCGCTGGGCGTCGTCGACGAAGGTGCCGTTCGTGACGGCGAGAACGAGCATCATGAGGTCCTGGATGCTCGTGTCGGCGCGGACCTCGCCGGCCTCCTGGGCGCGGGCGAGGATCGGATTGCCGGCGGCGTAGAGCGCGCCGCGCGCGGCGACCATGGTCTCGGAACCCTTGTTGAGGGCGCTGAGCAGCGCATGCTTGGTGGCGACGTAGTCGACGAAGCGCTCCAGCCACGCCGAGAGCGCCTCCCACGGCTCGCGTGACGCGACGTCGGCGGCCGCGCGCGAGAGGCCGTCGACCTCGTCGATGTAGACGCACTCCACGAGGTCCTCGCGAGTGGGGAAGTTGCGGTAGAGCGTGCCGATCCCGACCCCGGCCCGCTTGGCGATGTCCTCGAGCGACACGTCGGTGCCGGACTCCGTGAACGCGGCCCGCGCGGCGGCGAGCAGGGCGTCGAAGTTGCGGCGTGCGTCGGCGCGGTGCGGGCGCCGGGCGGCGAGGAGATCTTGGGTTGCGGCTTGGGTGTCGGGCATGCGATGGAGAGCGCTTGGGCGCCAGCAGGCTTTAAGCGGAGGGGCGTTCCGCTAAAGTGGAGGAACGCTCCGGAATAGCGGAGGCTTCCTCCAGTGTATCGCTTCGGCGGTGAACTGAAGGGAGGTTCCGCGCCGGGACATCCTCTTCCATCTTCGACGAAAGGTCCTGACATGTCAGGGACTCCTCGCATTCCGGGGGCGCGCACCGCGCCCTCGGTCACCTTTGCGGTGCTGGCCGTCGCCGCAGCCTCGCTCACGCTGCTCCAGTCGCTCGTGAACCCCGTCCTCCCGACGATCCAGCACGATCTCGGGACCACCCAGAACACCGTCACGTGGGTCTTCACCGCGTGGCTGCTCTCCGCCGCCATCGCCACCCCGCTGCTCGGCAAGGTCGGCGACATGGTCGGCAAGAAGCGCACCCTCGTGGTCGCGCTCGGCGCCGTCGCCCTCGGCAGCGCCATCGCCGCCTCGGCGCCCAGCATCGAGTGGCTGCTCGTCGGCCGCGTGGTACAGGGCCTCGGCGGCGCGATCTTCCCGCTGTCGTTCGGCATCATCCGCGACGAGTTCCCGGCAGCCCGCGTGCCCTCGGCGGTCGGGGTGATGTCGGCGGTGATCGCCGTCGGCAGCGGCCTCGGCGCCGTCCTCGCCGGCCCGATCGTCGACGCGGTCGGCTGGCGCGGACTCTTCTGGATCCCGATGGCCGTCGTCCTCGCCACGGCGGTCGTCGCGGCCTTCCGCATCCCCGAGTCGCCCGCGCGGCCCGGCGGTCGGATCAACTGGCTCGCGGCCGGCCTGCTCGCCGGCTGGCTCGTCGCGCTGATCCTGCCGGTGAGCAAGGGCGCGATCTGGGGGTGGGGCTCGGCCGAGGTGCTCGGTCTCTTCGCGGTCGCGGTCGCCCTCGTCGGCGTGTGGCTCACCGTCGAGATGCGCTCGCGCGAATCCTTCATCGACCTGCGCATGATGCGCCTGCCCGCCGTGTGGACCACGAACCTCGTCGCCCTCCTCTACGGCGCGGCGATGTTCTCCGCCTGGGCGTTCCTGCCGCAGCTCGTGCAGGTCGACCCGGCCGCCGCCGGCTATGGCCTCGGCCTCGACGTGACCGGCTCGGGCCTCGTGCTCCTGCCGATGCTCGTGACCATGGCCGTCGCCGGTGGGTTCTCCGGCCCGCTCGGCAAGCGGATCAGCGCGAAGCGTCAGCTCACGCTCGGCTCCGTGTTCAGCGCCCTCTCGATGGTCGGCTTCGCGTTCGCGCACGGCGAGATCTGGCAGGTCGCGCTCGGCTCGGGTGTCTTCGGCATCGGGATCGGCTTGGCGTTCGCATCGATGGCGACCCTCATCGTGCAGGGCGTCGACGCCAGCCAGACCGGCGTCGCGACCGGCATGAACGCCAACATCCGCACCATCGGCGGGGCGATCGGCGGCGCGCTGTTCAGCACGATCGTCACCGGCCACCTGCAGTCCAGCGGACTCCCCGCGGAGGCCGGCTACACCGACGGTTTCATTCTGCTGGCGATCCTCGCGACGGTCGCCGTCGGCGTGTCGCTGCTGATCCCGACGCCCCGTCGTGCCCCGCGCACCCAGGCCGAGGCCGTCGCCCGGGACCGCGCCGACGGCAAGCTCCCGCCGGTCGGCGACGGCCTCCCGCAGGTCGGCGATGCCGACACCCGCGGCGGGTTCGTCCCCGTCGGCCACATCGGGTCGCGGGCCGTCGTCCCGTCGGTGCGGTCGACCGAGGGGGCAACGGCCCGGCGCTCCGGCGTCGTGGCCGCGGGCCGGGGCACCGTGGCCGCGGTCTTCGCCGACGAGGAGGAGATCCTCGACACCGCGAGCGAGGCGGCGAACGGCTGGCGCCGCCGGGAGACCGAGCTCGTCTGAGCCGCACCGGGCGGTAGCGTCGGACGGGATGCCGCGCACCCCTCCCGTTCGACGCCCGGAGCTGGCGGAGCTCGAGGCGCTGATCGTCGCGCTGCGGGCGGGCAGCATCGGGGAGGCG
>JAURVW010000349.1 GCA_030655275.1 Solirubrobacteraceae bacterium | reverse complement strand
CCTGCGCGGCGTGGTCCTGCCCCGACTGCTGGGCGGTCTCCTTGACGTCGGCCGCGGCCGACCTGGCCGTGTCCTGCACGTCGTTGACGGCCTGCTCGACGTGCTCGCCGGCGGTCTGCGCGACCTCCTGGGCGACCTGCTTGCCGTGGTCGATCGCGGTGGACGCGGTCTCCTCGACGGACTGGCGGACGCTGTCGGCGGCCGGCCCGAGCTGCTCGCGCTCGACCGTCGTCGTCGGGAGCAGCATGCCGGCCAGGAAGCCGATCGCGGCCGCGCCGACGGCGAGGCCGAGCGGGTTGTCCTGCGCGATGCCGCCGGCGCGGCGGGCACCGTCCCTCAGCTGCCCGGAGTCCGGGGTGGCGCTCGAGACGGAGCCGGCCGTGTCCTGGACGGACCCGGTGACCTTGTCGGTCACGCCGCCGATCCTGGTCCTCACCGCATCGACGCGCCCGGAGACGGCCTCCTTGGTGCGGGCCGGGACGTCGGCCTTGTAGGCGAGGGCATCGGCCGTCTGGCCCATGCGCTCGCGGGTCTGCTCTACCTCGGTGCGGATGTGCTGCGCGTCTTCGCCCATTCGACATCCTCCTTCACGGTCTCGATGGTCTGCTCGGGAACTGGGGGTCCTGCCTGCTGGATGCGGCCCTTGCCGGTGAGGCCGGCGATCGCGGCGATCGCGGCGTACACGACCATCACGATCAGGGCGGCGATCCAGACCTTCATGCCGGTCGCCAGGAGGGCGATCAGCAGCGTGGTGAACGCGGCGAACGCGAAGAAGCCGAAGAGCGCCGCGGCACCCAGCAGGCCGGCGCCGGCGCCGAGCTGCTTGCCCTTGTCGGTCATCTCGGCCTTCGCCAGCTGCAGCTCGAGCTTCACGAGCTGCGAGGTGTCCTCCGACAGGCGCTTGAACAGCTCGCCCGCCGGGGCCTGGCGCAGGTCCTCCTGCGCCGGCTGGTGCTCCGGGGTGCCCATCAGCTCGTCGCGGTCCCGGGCTGCCCGGGGGGGTCGCCGGGGACGGAGTAGCCGGTGACCGCGGGAGCCTCGTCCAGCGGGGTCACGGACGGGCCGCCCGAGGGCGACGGGACCATCGGCGTCGTCTGGCCGGTCTCCGGGGCACCGGCGGCCGGGGGTGCCTCGCCGCCCGGGATCGGGGAGGGGGTGTGCACCGGCGACGGGCCGGCGCCGGTGCTCGGCAGGCCGACGGGCTGCGTGATGCCGGTCGCGGTGTCCTTCGGCATCGCGCGCTGGGCCGAGGAGGCCTTCAGCGCGCGGGAGGCG
>JAURVW010000348.1 GCA_030655275.1 Solirubrobacteraceae bacterium | reverse complement strand
CAATTCGTCGGGACAAATATCTGAACTGCCTTCCATGTAGAAGACGGCCGGAAAATCGGTAGAATTTGAAGTCGGCGCCGTGTTTGTCGTGTCGTGAGGTTGATCACGATCTGTGACGCAACCTTTCCAGTTTGATCGACTGCTTGTCGGAGCCGCACTCCATGCGCCGCCGTTTTCGGCACATTGCTCGACCGTGTTGTACTTCGGTTGCGCAGTGCTAAAGAACCAAAATCCCGTCGAACAACTACCAAGCTGATCCCATTTCAGCCAGTTCGCATTCTTATTACTGGTTCCAACGTTCACCATTTGCGCAAATGGTACAATCGAGATGTACATATCGTCGGGAGTTGATCCGAGCGCCTTGAGCGTTGTGACAAGACTAATGGCCGCCGACTTCATAGCCGCTAGCTTTCCGTCACTTTTCATCGAACCTGTCACATCAAGAGCGAGGGCAACACGCATACGAGTGCCACCCCACGTCGCTTTTGATGCGCTATTGATGCCCAATTTTGGAAAGCCTATAACGTTCAGAAAGGCAGTCGTTACTTGTGCTGATGCTGTCAGTTGAACGGTCGATGAGCCGCTTCCGCTAGCTCCAGTGTAGGTCGCATTGATCGTTGAATTTGACGTTCCGCTGCCTGTATAGAGAGCGTCATAATAAGTTTGAGCTTTTGTCGACACCTGCGATTGCGTGATTGTTCCAGTCGACAAGTCTTTAGCGATCATCAGCGATACGCTGTCGAGCGTCGTCTGCATCGCGGTCCGCGCCGAACTCGCTCGCGAGTAATCAATGGCTGCTCCGATGAAAGACAACATTGGAAGCATCGCAATCGCAAAAATGACTGCGATGTTGCCTCTCTCATCGCGACGAATATTAAGAACGAGGGCAAGAATTTTCGCCCAACCAATTCGTTGCGTCATTGAATTTACTCGTTGAAATGTCATCAACGGTAATACAGGGTACCTGTGAACGCCGGGTAAAAGTGGCAACCGGTTTGACCCCTCAGTGCTCTACAACAGCAATTGGAAGG
>JAURVW010000174.1 GCA_030655275.1 Solirubrobacteraceae bacterium | reverse complement strand
GACCGGCGCCATCTTCATCGCGGTGTCGGTCTTCGGCCGGCCCTTGGCCCAACCGGGTTCGGCGTCCTGTGCGGCCGCGGCGAACGCGGTGAAGAGCATCGGAACGGCAACGACGAAAGGCAGTAAACGACTCGGGTGCATGTCTCATCCTCTTGTGTAGTGGGTTGTCTCGAGGTCATCGGCCCGGGCGCGAGCAGCGCAGCGAACGACGGATCGTGGCGCACGGGTGCGACGCTTTCCGGGCGTTCGATGACGGTACGGTTCAGTGCAGAGCGCGCCGTGACCTGTCGACGCGAAGATCCCAAACGCTCGTGAGAGAAGCCGTGGTCGTGTGCAGCCAGGGCCCAGGTCGAGGGCCAGTCTAGCGAGCCGTCCGTCGGCCGGCATCAGAGAGCTAACCCTAGCGTGATGCTTGCATGCAATAACATGTAACTCTGCGGCGGCCGGCGCCAACTACCCCGCCTTGGCAAGCACCACCACCGACACGCCGCGCGCAGGCAGCACCGCATCGGCGTTCTGGTACGAGTGCGGCAAGTTGCCGGGAAAGGCGAGCACGTCGCCGGTCGCGAGCGCGTGTTTCGCCCCGGCCACCATCACGACGACGCGGCCGTCGAGGCAGGTGAAGAACTCGCGCGTGCCGGGCAGGTGCGGCGTGCCGCCCATCAGCGCGCCGGGCGCGAAGTCCATCACTTCCATCATCTCGTCGGGCACCGGCTCGGGCACCAGCGCGCGGATCGTCACGCCGCGGCCCTTGGTGCGCGTCGCGACTTCGATCGCCGGCCAGTGCCGCACCTGCGCGCGCGGCGCGGCGAGCAGTTCGTCGATCGGCACGCCGAGCGCCTGCGCGACCTTCACCAGCACCACCAGCGAAGGGTTGCCCTCGCCGGACTCGAGGTTGGCGATCGTCGAGCGCGGCAGCTTCGCGGCCTTCGCGAGCGACTCCTGCGTCAGCGTGCGCACGTGGCGCAGGCCGGTGAGGTTGCGCGCGAGGTGGGCGCTGGTCTGGCGTGCCTGCGGGTCGGGCGGCGCGGTGTCGGGCGGCGCGTCGCG
>JAURVW010000339.1 GCA_030655275.1 Solirubrobacteraceae bacterium | reverse complement strand
GGCCTCCGTCGTCTCTTCACCGCCGTCGCTCTCGGCCTCGTGTTCTTCTCCGGAGGCGCCGCTCCCGCCGCCGCAGGAACCGACACCTACTGCTACCAGAAGGTGGGCGTCAACTTCGTGTGTGCCGGCCCCACCCACACCCTCACGGGCTCCCGCGGGACCAACACGGAGTCGGGCCTCGGGTGCGGCGGAGAGGTGTACGGCATGTACAGCTGTGGCGCCCCGACCGGCTGCATGGCGTACAACGGCGCCGCGATCCGGACCCCGGCGATCCGTCACCGGTCCTCGGTGCCGAGGATGATGCAGGGGTACTCGACCTGGGGCTCCACGCCGCAGCCGTACAACTGTTTGCCAGGCACGCCATACCGCCTCGCCGGTCCGGTGACGACGGCTGATCCCGCGGGGGTCCCGGTCCTCGAGGACCGCGCCGCCGAAGCAGCCCCCGCTGACGTCGCCGCCCTGTGGCCGAACGCCGACCCGTCGGTCGCCCGCCATTTCGACACGCCCCTGGGTGACGGCTGGGTCATGACCGTTCCGGCCGACCGCAAGGTCTGCGTGGCGATCGAGGTTCCGGACACCGGCTGGGCCTACAGCTGCCAGGGGTACAACACGGCACGCCTGCAGGGCACCGTCATGACGATCGAGGACTCGAACCTGTCGACCCCGAAGGGCGACCTCGCCGTCGCGTTGCCGGCCGAGGGCTCGGACGGGCTCCAGATCACCCGCCGCGACGGCTCGGTGAAGACCGTGGCCGACGTCGACGGCGTCTCCGCCATCGTCCTCGGCGCGAACGACACGACGGTCGCGCTCGATCCTGCCGAAGAGGCCGATGGCGTGAAGGCCCAGCGGTTCTCGATCCGCTGAGCCCATCGCAACGCACACGCGGCGGCTGTTCAGATCAGCCGCCGCGCGCGTTGCGGTCGCGCCACCTCTCGGTGGCGCGAAGCGGTGCGGCTCGTCAGTCCCCCAACGTTCGAGCCGCGCCGGTCTTCAGGGCCCGGTGGCAGCCGTGAGGACGACGATGGTCATCGACAACGGACCGCTGACGTGGGGCCAAGTTTGGTGGGAGGAAGAACCAGGGGTCGCCCGCGACAGAGGTAGGAGGCGCCGTCGAACGGGCCCTCGAAGCTGCGCTGCTCGACCCGGCCGTCGAGCCTGAAGGCAATGGAGCCGGGCCCCGAGAGCCACGCCACCGCCACACCCGTCTGGGTCTGCAGCGCGATGGTGCGCCCCCCGGTCGTGAGGGTCACGGCGCTGGCTCCGGCGGGGAGGACGAAGGCCACCCTGTTCTTCGCGCGGGGGTCGTACTCGCGGTCGCTGACGAGCTCGAGGGTCAGGCCGCGCCGTTCGACGGTGGCGCGCGGCGCGCAGGCCGCGCCGCTCGAGCCGGGGTCGGCGCGGTTCGGCACGCTCACGCAGACCGTCCGCTCATCGCGGGAGGTGAGCACCCAGCCTGAGCCGTCCGGTGTGCTGAAGGGGAACCCCTCGCGGAAGTTGGCATCGACGGCGGCGAGGGTCGGGTTGGACTTCAGCGCGCTGGCGTCGGAGCTCTCCGTTTCGAGGATCGGCAGGGCGGACGCGCCCGACCCCGTGAGGACGATCGCGGTGGCTGCGGCGCAGACGGCGGCGGCCATGCTGCCGGTGAACATCGGACGCCGCAGCGTCGGAGGACGAAGATGTCGCCGCAGGCCCGCGGTCGGGCTGCCTGCAGCCGTCGCGGGGAGATCGGCGACCGGCGGGACGATCGACAGTCGCGACACCGGTTCGGCGATGGACGCCAGCGATCGCAGCCGGCGATCGAGCGAGTCGGCGAAGTCGCTCATGGGCATGCCCGACGAGGGACGCGAGCCGAGCGGTCGAGGAGTGTGTACGAAGGGCATGAAGGGCGTGATCGGACGGTCGGCGTCCGGGTGTGCGCTCGCGAAGAAGGCGCCTCTATACCTGGTCGCAGCGGAGGCGTTGTGACCGTTCCGCCGGCGATGTCGCAGGCGATGGGCGCATTGCCGCTCAGTCGAACACGGGTCGAGCCCGTCGGGATCAGCCGCAGGCCTTCCGCAGGGCGTCCTGGTCCAGGCGGCCCGAGGGGGCTGGCCTGAGCACGTCGAGCGGGATGGCGATCGTGCGGCCGTCGGGGCAGGTCGCGTCGGCCATGGCTCCAGGGCGGAACGGTCCGGCAAAGCCGACCGATCGGGTCCGGCCGTCCTGCGTCCAGCGAATCTCGACCGGCAGGGCGATGGAGCCGACGACGACGCCGGAGACGATCTGGATCCGGCCGTCGCGCTCGCCGGGTCCTGTGACCCGGGCTCCCTCGGCGTCGCTCGGCAGGACGAACGCGATCGGTGATCGCGTCTCCGAGCCGATGTCGCCGGCGGCCTCGAATCGCAGGCCACGTTCCTCGACCCGCCGCCGGGTCGCGCAGCTGCCCGGATAGACGCCGTCGACGGTCGGGACCGAGAGGCAGAGCACCCGTCCGTCGGGGGTCTTGAAGACGTACCCGGGGCCGTTGACCGTCGGAAAGGTGTGCGCGTCCGCGAAATCGACGCCGGCTGCCCGAGCCGTCTCGGCCGCGGTGGCGACGCCGGACGCGTCGACGGACTTCGTGTCGAGGATCGGCAGATCACCCGCGAAGCTGACGCCGTTCATCGCGAGCACCGCACCGGCCGTGGCGAGCGCGCCGGTGAGGCCGGCGAGCAGCGCCGGGCGACGCCGAGCCCGTCGGGCGGCCGGGGCCGGGGCGGGGGCCAGCTGCGCCGCCTGCTCCTCGGCGATCAGCCGCAGGCGGTCGTCGAGGCCGTCGAGGAAGTCCTTCACGCTTCGCCTTCCCTGAGGAGTGGTTCGTCGATCAGCGGATTGCCTTGCTCGTCGAGGCCGTCCTCCCGGTTCATCCGGGAACGGATCCTCAGGAGCGCGCGGGAGACGCGCTGGCGTGCGACCTGTTCGGTGACGCCCTGCGACTGGGCGATCTCGAGGTATTCCGAATGCTTGAGATGGCGCGACACCACGGCGGCCCGCTGCGACTCGGGCAGGTCGGCGATGTGCCCGAGAGCCCGTTCGACGTCGTCCCGGAGCTCGGCGAACTCGGCGAGGTCGCGATCGGTGAGCGCGACGGGGTCCTGCCCGATCCGCTCGTAGGCCGCCCGCTCGCGGTTGTTCTTGCGGTGACGGCCGGAGAGCAGGTTGGTCGCGATCGCATAGAGCCACGGCGTCGCGGACTCGCCGAGGCTCGGGTCGAATCGGTAGCGGCCCGTCAGCGCGGCGATGAAGATCTCGGAGGTGAGGTCGGCGGCGTCCTGCGCCGAGAGGCCCTGGCTGGCGCAGTAGGTGACCATCCCCCTCGCGTGGCGGCGGTAGAACGTCGAGAAGGACTCGGCGGGATCGAGGCGATCGGACAGCAGGACTGCATCGCTGGGGCCGGGGGAGGCCACGGTAGGTACCTGGTCGCAGCGTCCGATCTGTGACACGCGCGCGTGGACAATCCGCCCAAGATGGCGCGCGGGCGCTCGGACGCTATTCGAAGTGGACCTTGCCGTTGCTCCGGGCCGTGGCCTGCCGGAGCTCGACCTGCGAGAGCCGGGCGATCGCGGCCCGCAGGAGTCGGGCCAGCAGCTCCAGCCGGGCGCGCTCGGAGCGCAGCTCGAGCAATCCCTGCTTGGCCGATGCGCCGAAGGCGACGTGCGACGCGATCCGGAACGACGCTTCACCCTCACTCCCGAGATCGGGGATCGATCCCGTCACGCGTTGCGCGAGCTCGGCGAAGAGCGTGGTGGCGTCGTCGTCCTCGTCGTCCTCGTGGGGGCCGACCGGATCGTCGACGACCCAGGTGACCGGGGCCTCGGGGAAGAGGGCCTCCTCGACCTCGCCGGCCAGCTGAAAGCGACGCGTGCCGTGGGTGAGGATGTCGACACGACCGTCGTCGTGCTCCTGCGTGATGCGGTCGATCCGTACGGCGCAGCCGACCTCGCGCACGCCCTCCTCGTCGACGAACAGGACGCCGAACTCGGACTCCTCGTCGAGGCAGTACCGCACGAGGGCGCGGTAGCGCGGCTCGAAGACGTGCAACGGCACCTCCTCGCCCGGGAGTGCCGAGAGCGGCAGCAGGAAGAGCGGAAGGCGCTGGTCGGCGGGCATGACGAAGAGGAGGCTAGCTGCGTCGCGGGGCCCGAGGGGACGGTTGGGCGCGACGCGGATCTCGCGTCGCGCCCGGCCCGGCTACTTCTTGGTGGCCGTGACCATCAGGTTGTAGAAGATGCTCGTGGGCAGACGGCCCTCGAGCACGTGGCGGTCGACCTGCTGGAAGGCGAGGTAACCGCGGTAGGCGTACTGGCGCCACGCCCACGGGATCGAGTACGGATCGGCGGTCGACTCCAGCGCGCGGTTGGTCCAACCGAACCAGTTCGCGAGGAGTTCCTCGCCTTGGACCTTCACCTCGGCGAAATCGGCCTGGCGGGCGTGCGCACCGAGCGACTTGGGCACGAACGCGTGGACGTCGACCATGTGCTCGAGGCCGTGGTACTGGTCGTCGGGCGAGTCGCCCCACGGAAGGGCCTTGCGGGCGCGGACCGCGGCCCGCCAGACCGGCGCGGCCTTGATCGCGGCGCGCTTCGGGTACTGGGCGATCTGGTCGCCGATCTTCGACGGCTCGCCGGCGAAGAAGATCTTGCCGCCGGGCTTCAGGACGCGGTTGAACTCGCGGAAGGCCTGGTCGAGGTCCGGGATGTGGTGGAGGATCGCGTGGCCGAGCACGAGATCGAAGGAGTTGTCCGGGAAGGGCAGGATCTCGGCGTCGACCGCCTTGGTCTTGACCGGGATGCCGAGCGTCTTCGCGTTCGCCTTGAGCGCCTTGAGCATCCCCGGGGAGATGTCGGTCGCGGTGAGCTCGCCGATGATGCCGGCGAGCGCGAGGTTCAGCGAGAAGTAGCCGGTGCCGGCGCCGATCTCCAGCGCCTTCGGGAAGTGCGGGACGGGCTTGCCGAAGACCTTCTCCGCCTTCATGAGCACCTGGCTCTGGCCGATCTCGCCATAGTCGATGCCCCACTTGGCGTCGTACGAATCCGCAGCACCATCGTGGTAGCGCGTATTGACGTCGCGGATCTCTTCGGCGGTATCAGGGGCAGCCATCAGGCGGAAGAAGTTACCGAGGAGTAGCCTCGCACGCGGTGACCGCTCCCATCGTCCAAGAGAACCAGCCGGCCGGAGTGCCGCCGCTCGAGCTGACCGGGGAGCGCACGTTGCCCGACGTTCCGGTCGAGAACTACTGGTACCAACGCCACCTCGTGGTGTACCGGTGGATCGCCGAGCAGCTCGCCGGCAAGCGCATCGTCGACATGGCCTGCGGCGAGGGCTACGGGAGCAACCTGCTCGCCTCGGGGGGTGCCGCGAGCGTCACCGGCGTCGACGCGAACCCCGAGGCCCACGAGCACGCCCGTCTCCGGTACGTGCGCCCGAACCTGAAGTTCGCCCGCGAGCTCGTCGAGACGTACGAGGAACCGTGCGACGCGATCGTGTTCCTCCAGACCGTCGAGCACGTGCAGGAGCCGGAGAAGCTGCTGGAGCGGTTCGCCTCCGTCCTCTCCCCGGGCGGCGCGCTCTACGTGTCCACCCCGAACGTGCTCACCTTGGCGCCGAAGGGCGCCGAGCGCTCCGACAACCCGTGGCACGTCTACGAGTACAAGCCGCACGAGTTCGAGGCGCTGTGCCGCAAGGTCACGCCGAACGTCGAGATGTTCGGCCTGTGGCACGCGCGCAAGCTGCGCGCCCATGAGCTGGCGATCCGTCACGCCGGCTGGGACACCGTCCACAAGCGCCTGCGGTTCACGAAGCCCTTCTACGACCGCTTCATCCCGGCGATCGACGACCGCGACTTCGCGATGCGGCAGGGCGACCTGTCGACCTCGCTCGACCTCATTGCGGTGCTGCGCCCGTGACGACGCCCGCCGGGCGCGGCGCGCTCGCCATCGTCCTGCACACGCACATGCCGTACGTGCACGGCTATGGCACGTGGCCTTTCGGCGAGGAATGGCTGTGGGAGGTCTACTCCCAGTCCTACCTGCGCGTCTGCGAGCTCGCGAGCGACGCGCCCCTCACGGTGTCGCTCACGCCCGTCGTCGGCGACCAGCTCGAAGCGCCCGGCGCCGCCGACCGTCTCGAGCACTTCATCGACGTGATCCGCCGCGGCACGCACGACGAGGACCGTCACTGGCTCGCCCAGAGCGACGACCTGGCGGGTGAGCTGCGCGCGAGTGAGCACTCCTGGGCCGTCCACGAGGCTGCGCTCGCGAGCGCTCGGGCGACGGGCGGCGACCTCATGGCGCCGCTCGCGGCCGTCGCGACGTGGACCTCGGCGGCCACGCACGCCGTGCTCCCGCTCCTCGCCACCGAGGCCGGCGTCCGCCTGCAGGTCGGCTCCGGCGTCGGCTCCCACCGTCGGCGCGCGGGCGACTGGCGCGGTGGCTTCTGGTTGCCGGAATGCGCCTGGGATCCCGAACTGGAAGCGTCGCTCGTCGACGAGGGCGTGCGCACCGTGTGCATCGAGGTCGACGATCCGGTCGGCCTCGGTCTCGAGCCCTGGCAGACGCCCGGCGGCCTGCGGATCGCCCCGATCGACCGGCCCCTGATCGACGCCGTGTGGCACCACTCCGGCTACCCCGGCCACGGCGACTACCGCGACTCCCATCGCCGTAGCTTCCAGAACCACCATCTCTGGGCCAACGACGGCAGCACCTACGACCCCGAGCGCGGCGCGGCCCGGGCCCGTCAGCACGCCCGCGCGTGGGCGGCGCTGGCTGCCGAACGCACCGCGGGCGGCCGCTCGCTCGTCGCCGCGTTCGACACCGAACTGTTCGGTCACTGGTGGCATGAGGGCCCGGCCTTCCTCGCCGAGGTGATCGTCGCCCTGGATGATGCTGGGGTCGACCTGGTGCTTGCCGACGATCTCGTCGACGGGCTCGCGGGCCGCAGCGCCCTCGCGGTCGCGGACGCCCCCGCCGCCTCCACGTGGGGACGCGACCACGACCTGCGCACCTGGAGCGGCACCCCGGTCGCCACGATCGCCTGGGAGCTACGCCGCGCCGAGCTCGCCGTGCTCGCCGGTCGCACGCCTGGGTCGGCCAGCGACGCCACGCTCCGTGACCTCCTCGCGCTCCAGAGCAGCGACTGGGCGTTCATGGTGGCCGAGGATCGCACGCCCGGCTACGCGTGGTCTCGCTTCGCCGGTCATCGCCAGGCCGTCGACCAGCGCGCGGGATCGCTACCGTCCTCTGCGCCCCGGCTGCGTCATCTCGCTCCCGATCTTGCGCATGACGCGCTTGCCGTCGGCTGAATCTCGTGCGCCTGCTGATCCTCACCTGGGAGTACCCGCCGATCGTCGAAGGCGGTCTGGCGCGGCACGTCTGCAAACTCGCGGAGGCGCTCGGCCGCCGCGGGGTCGAGGTGCACGTCCTCACGCGCGGTGACCGCGCACTGCCGGAGACCGCCGTCCAACGCGGCGTCACCGTGCACCGCGTGCCCGAACCGTCCCGGCCCCGCGACGTCGACGAGTTCGTCGCGTGGATCGAGCACATGAACGACGACATGATCGCCGCGGGTCGCGCGCTCGAGGAGGAGATCTCCTTCGACGTCGTCCACGGCCATGACTGGCTCGTCGCCCGGGCCGGCCACGCCCTCGCCAAGGACGTCTCCGCCCCCTGGGTCGTCACCGTCCACGCGACCGAGCACGGCCGCCATCAGGGCTGGGTCGAGAACTACCCGCAGTCGCACATCCACGGCGTCGAGCGGTGGATGACCCATGACGCCTCGCGCGTGATCGCCTGCTCCGCCTACATGCAGGACCACTGCAGCGAGATCTTCGACCTCTCCCCGTCGCGCATCGAGGTGATCCCCAACGGGATCGACCCCACCGACCTTCGCCCCGTCGCCGACCTCGACGAGTACCGCCTGCGGTTCGCCGCTCCCGACGAGCGCCTGGTGATCCTCGCCGGCCGCCTCGTCTACGAGAAGGGCTTCCAGCTCGCGCTCGAGGCGCTTCCGCGGATCATCGAGGACCTCGGCAAGGTGCGATTCGTGGTCGCGGGCTCCGGCACCCACGAGGAGGAGCTCCGTTCCCAGGCCGCCGAACTCGGCCTGGAGGCGCACGGCACCTTCCTCGGCTGGGTCGACGACAAGGAGCTCCACTCGCTCTACGCCGTCGCCGACCTCTGCGTGATCCCGTCGATCTACGAGCCGTTCGGCCTCGTCGCCCTCGAAGCCATGGCTTCCGGCTGCGTCTGCATCGTCGCCGACACCGGCGGCCTGCGCGAGATCGTCCCCGAAACCGCTGGCCTCCGCTTCACCGCACGCGACCCGATCGCCCTCGGTGAAGCCATGGAACGCGCCCTCACCGACGACGCCCTCCGCGTCGCCCTCATCGAAGAGGCGATCGGACACGTCCGCCGCTTCGACTGGGACGAGATCGCCGACCACACGCTGGCGCTGTACACCGGCTTGCGCGGCACTCCGGCGCCGACGGCCGTCGAACTCTGAAGCGCCCGCGCCTCCGCGGCGCAGTCGGACTCGGGCTCCCACGCCGACGCGCCACGAACCGGCTGAACGAGTCGCGGCGTAGTTTGTGACTGTGGTCCTGAAATTGCGGGGCGCGAATGCCGCAAAGAGCGGGAAACCTTCAGTGTGGGCCCGGTCACACGGCTAAGGAGACCCGCCTCCGGCGCCGAATGAACCGTTAGGTTACGACCGAACCACGCACGACGCCGAGTCGCAGTCACCCACTGCGAACGGGGGAACCAGCGGATCCACCTCCATGGATCCAGGGGCGAATCACCAGAACATGCTGGTGTAGCGCAAGCCGCGAGCCCGACAGCTAACCCCGTAGGCGACCACCGCATGATCGCTTTCCCCCACAGACACGCTTCTGCGCGCCGCATCGCGGCGCCCCGACCCCTCTCTGCCGGCCTCATCCGCGCACTCCTCGTGCTCTCGATGACGCTCGCCGCGCCCGCCGCCGCACAGGCCGCACAGGGCGGCGTCTCCGTCGGAGGCGGCAACAACACCAAGGCGAAGGCCAAGGGTGCCCAGGCCGAAGAGGCCCCTGCCACGGCCCTCAAACCGCGCTCCGTCTCCAAGCCCCAGATCAAGCGCGCCCAGACGCTCCTGCGCACCGCCATCACGGGCAGCAACGACACGAAGACCCGCAAGGTCGTCAAACGCTTCCAGCAGCTCCGCGGCATCAGCACCCACGGCATCATCGACGTCCCCACCTACCTCCAGATCAAGGACGCCTTCGCGCTCCTGGAATCCGGCGGCGCAGGTGTCGACGGCGCCGACGGCGATGCCGACGCAGGCGGCGCCACCACCGCCGACGCCCCGGTCCCCGTCCTCTCCCTGCCGGCCAACCTCGCGCCGATCACGCCCACCGAACGCGCGATCCTCGACGCCATCGGCCAGTGCGAATCCCAGGGCGACCCCACCGTCGTCTCCTCCAGCGGCCTCTACCGCGGCAAGTACCAGTTCGACCGCGCAACCTGGAAGTCCGTCGGCGGCACCGGCGACCCCGCCGCAGCCACCGAAGCCGAACAGGACCAACGCGCCGCCATCCTCCTGCGCCAGCGCGGCACCGCCCCCTGGCCAGTTTGTAGCCAGACCCTTCCCTGATACGCCTCTCGCTTGCATCTTCCGTCCCCGCGGAGCGCTCTCGGACCGAGTACTAAACGCACTCCGCGGGAACGGAATCTACGGCGCGATAGGCGCACCAGGAAAGCGTCTGAGGGCGCTTTCGTTCGTTCGGACGCAACCGGGGCTATATGGGTCGACGCTATTTCCGAAGGCGCGGGCGTCTGTCGACCCGGCGCGCTTTCCGTCAGTCCGGGAAGTGCATGCGCTGGGGCGCGTCGCGCAGTCGCACGACGCGCGCGGGAGCTCCGACGGCCACGGCGTTGTCCGGCAGGTCCTTCGTGACGACCGCGTAGGTGCCCACGATGGCGTTGTCGCCCGTCGTCGTGCCGCGCAGGAAACAGGCGCCGTAGCCGACCCACACGTTGTGGCCCACCCGCACGGGCCGCGAATAGAGGCCCTGCTGGCGGATCGGGCTCTCGATGAGCATCACCGCATGGTCGAAGTCGATGAACATCGACCGGTCGGCCACGATGCACTCGCGGCCGAGCGTGATCGACTCGTACGTCGAGAAGGTGCACTCCTGGCCGACGACCGTCTTCGCTCCGATCTCCAGGCGGCCCGCATGAACGCGCAGCTTGCAGTCGTCGCCGACCCACGACCAGCGGCCCAGCGACACCACGGCGCCCTTCGAGACCTCGAACTTCACGCCCGGGCCGATGAAGCACGGGCCATCGGTCTGGAGGCGGTCCCGGAGGACCAGCTTGTAGCGGGCGTAGCGCAGCAGCGCCTTGAGGTACCGCGGCTTGAGCAGGTGGTTGGAGGTCGCAAAGCGCAGCAGCGTGATCGGGCCGCCGCGGAGTGGGGCGGGGGCATGGCGCGGCCAGTCCATCGGAGCGGCGCTCGACGCGGGTCCGGGTTCGGGCGCGGGGCCGGCGCCGGGGCGGCTCAGATCGTCGTGCTGCACGGTCACCGCGAGATCGTAGGCACAACGGGGGCCCGGCGTCGGTCGACGCGCGCCACCAAGATCAGCGCGCCCCTGATCGAGCGACGACGGCCCCGCCTCCATTGGTGGAGACGGGGCCGTCGAAAGGCGTTGCGGGCCGAGGCCTGCGGGGTCGGGCTAACCCTGCAGCAGCTGCAGGACGCCCTGGTTGCTCTGGTTGGCCTGCGCGAGCATGGCGGTGCCGGCCTGCTGCAGGATCGAGAGCTTGGTCTTCGTGACGAGCTCGGCGGCCATGTCGACGTCACGGATGCGGCTCTCGGCCGCCGTGAGGTTCTCGTGGTAGCTCGAGATCGAGTTGACCGTGTACTCCATGCGGTTCTGGACCGCACCGAATTGCGCACGCGTGTCGGAGACGTTGTTGATCGCCGTGTCGATCTCCGCCAGGTCGGTGGCAGCACCGAGGCTGAACGTCGCGGCGTTGATGGACGACCCGAGCGAGATGGTCGGGACGGTGACGGTCTCGCCGTCGTTGGCACCGATCTGGAACGTCACCGTTCCTGAGGCGTTCAGCACCTTCGTGCCATTGAACGACGTGGTCGAGCCGATCCGCTCGATCTCCGATGCCAGCTGGTTGACCTCCGACTGAATTGCGGTCCGGTCTGCGGTGCTCAGGGAGCCGTTCTTGTACTGAACGACGAGCTCGCGGGTTCGCTGGAGCATGCTGTGGACTTCGCCCAGCGCGCCTTCAGCGGTCTGCACCATGGAAATGCCGTCTCCGGCGTTGTTGCGGGCCTGTGCGAGGCCGCGGATCTGTCCGCGCATGCGCTCGGAGATCGAGAGGCCGGCCGCGTCGTCGGCAGCCGAGTTCACTCGAAAACCGGACGAGAGGCGCGACATCGACTTCGATGCGGCGTCTGACGTGTTGGTGAGATGACGACTCGCGGTGAGCGCATCAACGTTGTGTTGAATCCTGAGGGACATATCCGTCCTTGGGTGTCCTGTGTGGCTGGGTCGGGTTGGTCTGGGTGAGCGGGAGGACCGGTCGACTAGGTCGTCGGCTGATCCGCCCCAAGGTTGACTGGGTTGCTCTGCTGCTGCGGAGCGCGCACAGTAGTACCTGTACCCTTATTCGACGTCTGACCAGTGGTCCTCACGCCTGTGCGGACGGATGGACGAGGACTGGCGCCACCAGCTGGCGCTTTCGGCTCGGGAAGTTTGGTCGGGGCGGACTTGGCGGCGGCGGCATTCTCTGCGCGCACGGCCTCCCAGATCTCCTCGCGATAGACCGGCACCGAACGCGGGGCCTGGATGCCGATGCGGACGCTCGATCCGCTGACCTCCATGACCTCGAGGACGACGTCCTCGCCGATGATGATCTTCTCGCCGACCTTGCGGGTGATGTTCAGCACGAGTTGCTCCTCCTTGGATGTAGCAACGCGCCGCTCAGGCGGCGCTGCTGGCGGCCGAAGCTGCCTGGGGCGAAGATCCGTCGGCCGTGATGGCCTCCGGGAAGAGGGGCGCGCGGACCGGCGCCGCGGACGACTCGTTGATCACCTGATAGCCGCGGCCTCCGGAGATCAGGATCGGGGCGCGCAGGTTGACCGAGCACTCGGCCGGGTCGTCGCTCGCGCGGACGGTCACGTAGACCTGCGTGTCGTCGGCCTCGGAGATCCCGATGCGTTCGGCCTCACCGTCGCTGATCTCGACGGCGTAGTCGACGAACACGGGCCAGGGACTCATGACCGGAAGGGCGAAGGTCGGATCGTCGAGCGAATGAAGCCAGACGAAGGCGCTGCCGTCGCCCTGCCCGAGGAGGGCATAGCGGTGGCTGTCGATGCCGATGAGCCCCGTCGGAAACTCGATGACGCCGTCCTCGGCGATCTCGACCGTCCCGAACCGGGCACTGTTGAGCGTGATTGACATAGAAGCTCCTCCTACCACCTTTACCGCAGGAAGTCCATGAGTGAGGGTTGGATGACTTTGGCTCCCGCGTTCAGTGCGGCCTGGTACGCGGTCTGCTGTGTTGACAGCTTGACGAGTGACTCGGCGTAATCGGCATCTTCGATCTCACTGAGCCTTCCCGTCGCCAGGAGCTTGGTGTCCTCGAGGCGTGATTCGGCGAGCGTGACGCGGTTCTGGGTCGCGCCGAGCGTCGACCTGGCCGTGACGACCTGGTCGAGGTTCGTCGTGAGCGCCGTGAGCGTTGTCGTCCGCAGGCTGTTGGCATCGGCCGCCGTGCCGCCGTTCAAAAAGGCGATCGCGGTGTTCATCGTGTCGAGCAGCTTGCCGTCGCCCGGCGTGCCTCCGAGTACCGTCCCACCGGGCACGTTCACCTGCACGGTCTGTCCCGGCCCGATCATGCGCGTCACGGGCAGGGCGTCGCCGCCGTAGGCGTCCGAGCCGGACGTGTAGGGCGCGGTGCCGGAGTTCTGCCCCGCGAAGATGAAGGCGTCGCCGAACTTCGCGTTGCCGATCGACTTCATCTGCTCCTTGAGCTGCGTGAGCTCCCCGGCGATCGAGGCCCGGTCGGAGGCCTTGAGGGTGTCGTTGCCGGCCTGCAGCACGAGTTCCCGGGTGCGGTGGATCAGATCGGTGAGCGAGCCGAGGGCCGTGTCGGCAGCACCCGTCCAGCCCGCGGCGGTCTGGGCACCGGCGATGTTGGCGTCGATCTCGGCGAGGTCCGTGCGCGTGCGCAGAGCCTGGCCGGTGCCGACGGCGTCGTCGCTGGCCGTCTGGATGCGTTTCTGCGACGTGACCTGCGAGGAGGTGCGCGCGATCTCGGCGTTCGAACGACGCACGTCGTTCAGGAGCCGGTCGCTCATCATCCCGTGCGTGATGCGGACTCCGGTCACAGGCCGACCCTCCCGGTGCGGTTGATGAGCACGTCGAGCATCTCGTCGACCGTCGACATCGCACGGGCCGAGGCCTGGTAGCCGCGCTGGAACTTGATGAGGTTCGTCATCTCCTCGTCGAGCGACACGCCGGCGACCGACTGGCGACGCGACTCGACGTCGTTGACGAGGGAGATCGACAGGTCGCGCTGCGCCGTGGCGGCCGAGGTCTCGGCGCCGATCGTGGTCACGAGGCCCTGGTACGTGGCGTCGGCGGTGCCGCCGCGCAGGGCGGTGAGCGCCGCCGCGATGTTGTTGGACTGGTTGCCCGTGCCCGAACCGGCCTGCAGGGTCGAGGCCGTCACGTTGACGGTGAGGGTCGCGGCGGTGTTGCCGGAGAAGAAGGGCGGGGTGCCGTGGATCGCGTTTACGCTCGCAGCGAGCTGGCCGGCGACGTTGTCGAGCTGGGTGCGGTAGCCCGCGACCGACGCCTGCACGCCGAGGAGGCCGCCGAGTTGGCCGCCGGGGTTCGTGAGCGTCTGGGGCCACGTCGCGACGGAGGTCGGGGTGGAGCCGTTGACGAGCGGCGTGGCCGCGTCGCCGAACTTCACCGAGATGCGGCCGTAGCCCTCGTTCGTGACGGAGACCTGCGCGAGGCTGGAGAGCTTGTCGAGGATCAGGTCGCGCCGGTCGAGCATGTCGTTGGGCTGCTGCCCGGCGGCGGTTGCCTGCCCGATCGCGTCATTGAGCTGCGCGAGCTCGCTGGCGTAGCCGCCGATCTCGTTGCCCGGCCCGGTCGTGAGCGCGTTGAACTCGCTCATCGCGTCGGAGGCGATCTGGCCGAGGTTGGCGTCGACGTTCTTGAGCGACGAGGCGAGCGACTGCGCCGACGCGATCACCTGGGCGCGGGCACCCGGATCGTTCGGGGTGTTGGCCAACGTCTTGAAGCTGGTCCAGAGCTCGTTGAGCTTGGCGTTGATGCCCGTGTCGGACGGCTCGCCCATCGCGGCGTCCGCGCGGGAGAGCCCCTCGGCCTTCGCGCCGCGCTCGCCGAGGAGCATGTTCTGCGTGCGGGCGGAGACGTCGAGGAAGTCGTTGCGCAGGCGCTGGTAGCTCTCGACGGTGACGCCCTGGCCGAGCCAGTTCGTCGCGCCGTTGGAGGCGCCGCCGATCGCGATGCCCGGCGTCGCCGTCGTGTTGACGGCCTGCCGCGTGTAGCCGACGGTGTCGGCGTTGGCGATGTTGTGCGACGCGACGTCCAGCTGGCGCTGATGGGCGAGGAGCCCGCTCAGCGATGTCTGGAGGGCACCGAAGGAGGAGATGTTCGGCATGACCTAGGCCTGCAGATCGAGAAGACGGTGGGGCTGACGGGCCGGGGCAGCGTTGCTGCGCGGGCCGGTCGGTGGGGCGTAGGTGCCGTTGTTCGGGTCGTCGCCGGCACCCATGAGGCGCACGAGGTGGTCGACGAACGCGAGCTCCTGACGCATGAGGGCGCGGGTCACGAGGTGCTCGTCGCGAACCTCGCGCAGCACGCCGCGCAGGCGCTCGCTGCGCTCGCGGGCCTCGAAGGCCGAGGCGGGGTCGAGCAGGGAGCAGAAGGCATCGATGGTGATCGCGCTGCCATGCACGCCGAGCAGCGAGCCGGCCTGCGTGAGCAGGGTGGTGCGGTCGGCCTCGAGGCGGGCGCGTGCGTCGCTCTCGGCCTGGATCTGGCCGACGAGCGAGAGGACCACCTCGATGTCGCGGACGCGTACGGCGCGCGCCTGCCGCAGGACGAGGTCGAGCATGCGATCGGCCGACCGGAGCTGGTCGTCGAGGTGCTTCAGGAGCGCGGCTCCGAGCTGTGGGGTCGTGCTGATCGCGGGGAAGGTCATGCCGTGGCGCCGCCCGCGCTCGTGCCGGTGGCGGCGGTGGCGGGCGTCGCGCCCGTCACGTCGGAGCCGGAGAGGCTGGTCTTCTTGACCTGGCTGTCCGGATGCAGGGCCTCGTCGAACTCCTTCGCGAGGCCGAGGCCGCCGCTGGATCCGAGGGCGTCGGCGAGCATGCCGGGGAGCTGGTCCTTCATGGCCTTGACCGCGGCCGGCGCGTCCTTGTCGCTGCCGGTCGTCGCCATCATGGCCTCGGTGAGCTGTCCGAGCAGGACGCGCTCGAAGGCCTGCGCCTGCGCGTACTGCTCCTTGCGCTCCGTGGAGGCATTGCGGACGCTGGCGGGCAGACTCGCCTGGTCGACGACCGAGGCCGACGTGGATGCGCCGATCTGCGTCACCGCTTCACCCCGATGGCGATCTCGGCGATCTTGTCCTGCGTGGTGATGGCCTTCGACGTGAGCTCGTAGGCGCGCTGCGTCTCGATCATGGCGGTCATCGTGTCGCCGAGGTTCGCGCTCGACATCTCGAGCACGCCCTGCTGCACGGTGGTGTCGGCGCCGGCCGCGCGGGCCGGGCCGGACTCGGCGTTGACGCCGAAGTTCGTGTCGCCCAGCGGGTCGAGGCGCGTCGGTGCGGCGACGTTGACGAGGTTGATCTTGCCGATCTCCTTGCCGTTGACCTGCACGCTGCCGTTGGCGACGATCGCGACCTTGGAGCCATCGGTGCCGGCCGGGACCTTGACCTCCGGCTCGAGCAGCTCGCCCGTGGCGGTCGAGATGCGGCCCTGGACGTCGATCTGCAGGTTGCCGGCGCGGGTGAGGACGGTCTTGCCGTCGGCCGGGTTCTTCACGGTGAAGTAGCCCGGTCCGCTGACGGCGATGTCGAGGGGGTTGTCGGTCTGCTGGAACGCGCCCTGCGCGGTGCCGCGACCGAGGTTGGCCACCTCGGCACCGGTGCCGAGCTGCATGTTCGCGTTGGTCGCGGCAATGCCGGCCTGGCCGTACATCAGGTCACGGAACGCCTGACGGACCGGCTTGTAGCCGGCCGTGTTGACGTTCGCGACGTCGTTGGACAGCGAGTCGAGGCGCGCCTGCTGCGCGTACATCCCGGCTGCTGCCGCATACATCCCTTCAAGCATGGTTCTCCTTCTGGAGAAGTCCAGCCTCCGCATAGCGGTCCGGCTTGGTCTTCGAGTTCCCCATAATGGTCGGCTGGCCCGACCAGTTCCTTGAATCCCCGCGAGCCCGGTCGGCCGAACGTCCACCATCGTGGTGTCGAGCGCGCGTGCCTGCGGACGGCAGCACGGTGCCGGTCGGAGGCGGACTGGAGGGCGCGCGCATGTTCGACGGACGATGCGCCGAAGGGCGGGCGCGGTGGCGCCCGAACACCCCTGGGTGGACGAGAGTACGGGTGGCGCGTCACCGCGCCGCGATCCCAACCTGTCCGCCGCGCGGCGGACGGGCGGCGGGGATCAGCCGCGGAGGCTGCCGACCGTGTTGGCCTTGCCGAGCGACTCGTCGATCGTCGTGATGGCCTTCTGACCGGCTTCGATCGCGCGGAGCGACGCCATCATCTGCACCACGGTGCGGGCGGCGTCGGTGCCGGACGCCTCGGTGGCGTTGGTCTTCACGATGCCGGTGTCGCGGCCGGTCGCGTTGCCGTTGAAGTAGGAGTCGCCGGCCTTGCGCGCATTCGGCACCGCGAACACACCGACCGCCGAGGCGGGGACGCGGCCGTCCGCATCGACCTTGATCGGCTGACGGTTCGGGCCGAGCACCTTGTTGCCGGACTGGTCGACGAGCGTGTTGTCGACGCCCGCCTGGAAGTTCCCGCCGCGCGTGAAGCGCTGACCCTCGGGCGTCTGAACGGCGAAGTAGCCGGCGCCCTGGATCGCCATGTCGAGCGGCTCCTCGGTGCTGCGCAGGACGTTCGGGCGCAGGTCGGTGACCTGCTTCTGCACGCGTGCGCCGGCCGTCACGGAGCCGACCTGCTTGCCGGTCGCCAGGTCGGTGACCATCAGCTCGCCGAAGGAGCCGACCGAGACGCGGTCGGACTTGTAGCCGGCCGTCGTCGCGTTGGCCAGATCGTTCGCGATCTGGTCCTGACGGGCCATCTCGGCCATCATGCCCGAGGCTGCAATCGAAAGTCCGCGTTCCATCGCTCTCTGGGTCGGCGGCATGTCCGCTCAACTTGAGAACAGGTTCATCCAGTTGGACGTGCTGCCGATAACCCTGGCGTGGCCACACCCGCCGTCACCGCTGCCCTCCTCCGTGACCTGATGCGTCAGGTGACCGCCGAGATGCCCGGCGCCCCGGCCCAGCCCCTACGCGTGGGGGAGGTGCTCGGCGGCCGGGTCTCCGTCACGCCCGAGGGTGCGCGACTGCTGCTCGTCGACGGTGTGCGGATCCCCGCACAGCTTCCGGGCGACGTTCCCACCGGCGTGCCGCTCAAGTTCCAGGTGACCGAGTCCTCGCCGGAGCGGCTCGTCCTGCAGGTGCTGAAGACCGCGGCCGCCGAGGGCCCCGAGGCGGCGGGCCCGCTCGGCCAGGCCGCGCAGGCGCAGTCGGCACAGGCGACGGGT
>JAURVW010000332.1 GCA_030655275.1 Solirubrobacteraceae bacterium | reverse complement strand
TCGCCACAGTGTCGTCCGCGCCGCCACTGACCGAGGTGTTGATCACGTCGTCACGGGCATAGGTCGCGGTCAGGTCGGGGTCGCTGCCCCGGTTGCCGACGCTGTTGAACAGGTCGCGCACGCTCGTGCTGCTGCTGTCGTCGTCCTGGTTGCCGGCGGTCTCGTCGATCGTCACGCTGCCGATGGCGGTGATGGCGATTTCCGGAACATCGTCGGTAACCGTCACGATCAGCCGGCCGTCGAGATCGACGCGGTCGCCGTCGCCGTCGGTCGCATCGATGATGGCGCCGAGGTCGATGCCGGCGATCGATCCGGTGCTGGTCCGCAGCGCGGTATTCTGGCCGTTGCCGGCGACGTGGTCGAGCTGGTCGTAGAGTTGGAAGCTGAACGCGCCGGTGCTGTCGTTGAGCTGCAGCGCGAATACCGGGCGGTCGGCCGAACTGTAGCTGCCATTGCCGTTGTCGACATAGGCCAGGACGGTGTCGCCGAGGATCACATAGGACAGCGCGCCGCCCTTCGAGCTCAGGCCGAGCGCCGTCATGGTCGCAATGGCGTTGGACGCAAAGCCGAAGCCGCCGCCGGCGGCCTGGCCGTCGGCGCCGAACGACACCACGGAACCGATCGAGCCGGTGACGCTGGCCGGTCCCGTCGACGTGTCGGCGTCGCCGGTGTAGGAGCCGTCGCCATTACCGTCGTCGGGCGAGGTGCCGAGCGACGACGGCGTGTCGATATCGTCTTCGTCGGCGGTGGCGGTCACGATCGTGCCGGTGAGCACCGGGGTGTCGTCGTCGACGTTGATTGACAGGGTGCCGGTGACCCTGTCGCCGTCGCCGTCGGTGACGCGGTAGGTCAGATCGAACGACTGATTGTTTTCGCTGCCGCCGGTGACATGCATCACCGGGGCGTTCTGGGTGACCGTATAGGCGCCCGTCGCCGGATTCAGCGTGACGGTGACGACCAGCGTGGTGCCCTGCAGGATCTGCAGATTGTTGCCGGCGAGCTGGTAGCTGAAGCCGGACGGCGCGCCGCTGTTCAGCCAGGCGATCGCGCCGCCATCCGCGCCGAAATCATGGTTCAGCGTGCCGATGGCGTTCACCGGCGCCGGATTGTCGCCGATGCCCCCCGAATTGCCACCGAAGAGATTGTCGTCGTCCAGCAGCACCGTGCCGTTGCTGCCGACCTGCGGGCCGTCATCGTCGAAGCTGATCCTGTTGCCGATCGATACCGACTGGCTGACCACGTCGCCGTCATGATCGGTGGCGGTCAGCACCGCGGAGATCTTACCGGCGAGGTCGACGCTTTCGTCGTTCGATGCGGTGTTGGAATGACGCAGCGACATAAACTGCGCCACGCTGACATTGCCGTTGGACTCGATCGTCACCGCGAAGGCGGCGGCGCCGCCGGAATTGCCGACGCGACC
>JAURVW010000330.1 GCA_030655275.1 Solirubrobacteraceae bacterium | reverse complement strand
CGGGCATTACGCGGCGTCGTTCAACGCCCGCCGCGGCCGCCCGGATCTCACCGGGGACCTCCTGCCCAACGCACCAAGTGAGCCGCAACCCTGCGATCCCAGGTCCCCGGCCAGCGCCGCGACCCCCACCCCCGGCGTGTCTCCGACTGCGACCGCCGCTCCGGCACCGACGACCGCTCCGGCATCTGCGACCGCTCCGAATTCGCCCGCGCCGTCGCCCGCGCCGTCGCCCTCGCCCTTGGCTCCCCCATCGGTTTCCGGACCAACGCTCGCCAGTACTGGCAGCGTCCCCTCGCCAGGGAGCCGGTCGAACACCTTCACCACGCCCCGGCGCCTGCTCGACACCCTGTCTCGCGCGACGGGAGCGACGACCGCGAGGGCGCTGGTCCGCCGCCGCAGCGTCGTGGTGCGGGCCAAAGCGGCCCCGGGCACGGCGATCCGACTCCAGATACGGCGAGGCTCGAACTGGGCGACCATCGGCGTGGGACGTCTCGGAGCAGACCGGGTCACCGTGAAGATCGGTCCGACGGGTCGTGGACGACTGACCGCGGCACGACGACGCGGCGCGAAGCTCCCCATCCGGCTGCTCGTCCGGACCCCGGGGTCTGCGGATGTCAGCCGCGCCCTCACGCTGCGCCGCTGAAGCGGCGCCCGTTTCGGGCACACCGCCCGCGCTCGACGCCATGGCGGCGTCCTATCGTCGATGGAGATGTCCACCACGTTGCCGCCGCTCTCCCTCCTCGACCTGGCCTCCGTGGCCGAGGGCCAGGCCGTCGGCGACGCGCTGCGCGAGACCGTCACCTACGCGCGCAAGGCCGAGGACCTCGGCTACGAGCGGGTCTGGTACGCCGAGCACCACAACATGCGGTCGATCGCCTCCTCGGCGCCGGCCGTGCTCATCGCGCACGTCGCGGCGAACACGAAGACGATCCGCCTGGGCTCCGGCGGCGTGATGCTGCCCAATCACGCGCCGCTCGTAATCGCCGAGCAGTTCGGCACGCTCGGCGCGCTGCACCCCGGCCGCATCGACCTCGGCCTCGGTCGCGCGCCCGGCACCGACGGCGCCACCCTCCGAGCCCTGCGCCGCAGCCATGAATCGGCCGACACCTTCCCGCAGGACGTGCAGGAACTCCAGGGCTACCTCACCGACCGCACCACGATCCCCGGCATCAACGCGCAGCCCGGCCAGGGCATCGACGTGCCGATCTACATCCTCGGATCGTCGCTCTTCGGCGCCCAGCTCGCCGCCGCGCTCGGCCTGCCGTACGCGTTCGCATCGCACTTCTCCCCCACGGCGCTCTTCGACGCGGCCCGCGTGTACCGCGAGGGCTTCCAGCCCTCCGAGCAGCGTGCGGCCCCGCACTTCATCGCCGCCGCCAACGTGCTCGCCGCCGACACCGACGAGGAGGCC
>JAURVW010000323.1 GCA_030655275.1 Solirubrobacteraceae bacterium | reverse complement strand
GCCGCAGAGGATCAGGCCCCCGAGCGTGATCGCCGAGTTGATGCTGCTTGCCTTTCGGCTGCGCCTGAGCAGGTCCACGGCGTGGGCCCGCTCGACGCCATCCGCGATCAGCCAGTTGCCCTCCGCGGTGCCGCGCAGGCGCGCGTCCCAGGAGCCCTGTTCCGCGACCGCCGGGCCGGGAAGCACCTCGGCCGGGGCCACGTCGGTCGCGCGGCGAACGATCGGCCGGCCGGCCGATGAGTCGTCGAGAGCGGGGTCGTCATAGGCGTCGACGGCCGAGCAGACGCGATCGCGGCCGAGCGTCTTGGCCCGGTAGAGCGCGGCGTCGGCCTCCACGAAGAGGGAGCGGTAGGCGAACCCGGCACCGGAGCCCGAGACGGCGACGCCGAGGGAGGCGGTCACGTCGACCCCCTCCACCGGCGCGAAGCAGATGGCCTCGCGGAGTCGCTTGGCCCATTCGACGGCGGTTCCGGGCGTCGCGCTCTGCAGCAGGACGACGAACTCCTCGCCGCCGAAGCGGAACACGGCGCCGGCGTTGCCGACCTCGGCGCGCAGTCGCCCGGACACCTCCACGAGCACGGCGTCGCCGACGATGCGTCCGTACTCGGCGTTGATCCGGCTCATGTGGTCGAGGTCGAGGACGATCATCCCGACGCGGTCCGGTGAGGTCGCGGCCTGCAGCTGCAGCTCGGTGGCGCGGGCCTGCAGGGCGACCCGGTTGAGCAGTCCGGTGAGCGGGTCGACGACGGCCGTCTCGCGATCGATGTCCTCCGAGCTGCGGCTCGCCATGGAACCGAAGACCGTCACGAGGAGCAGCACGACGGGCAGGATCAGGATCGGGGGCGTCTCGCGGACCTGGTCGCCGTAGGTGATGAGGGCGACGGCGACGAGCCCGGCCACGGTGAGCAGCGCCGCCGTGACGGAGACCCGCCGGTTCGCGACGGCGGCGAGCCCGAGCATCGGGACGACGGGCGCGACGAAGAGGTACTCCTTGGGTCCGTCGGCGAGGGCGATCATTGCCAGGGTCGCGAGGACGCCGGTGGTGGCCGAGGTCACGACGCGTCGCTCGGGATGCCGGGCGTTCGGCAGCCCGAGATCGAGGACGGCGTAGATCAGTGCGCCGACGACGAGCGGCACGGTGGCCACGGGCCCGAAGGTCGGGATGCCGACGATCAGCGGGACCAGCATGAGGGCCACGGCGAGACCGAAGGCCAGTCGCAGGCGCAGCGTCAGCGCGATGAGTCGCTCGCGCTCGGCAGCGTCTCGATACAGGAAGCGGTCCACCATCCGGGGTTCGTATCGGGCCCCTGCGAGGGCGACCTGACCCGGAATGAGCGTTCCGGTGCCCCACCCCCAGCTTGAGCGCTCCCGCCGTCGAACCTTCGTCCAAGCGACCTCCGAGATATGCCCTCACTGTCCCCAGTTGGAGGGACAGCGAGACTGGCGGGGACGGGCCCGCCGGATCTGGCGAGGGCGCTAGCCGCCGTGGTCGTGCTCGAGGACCGTGATACCCAGCGCTGCGGCGAATGCGGGCGCGCTCGCAAGGATGTCGCCCATCGGCATCGCGACCCCACGCAGCGACGCGATCGACCTCGCGTCGTCGATCGTGCAGCCGATCATCTCGCAGCCCGAGAACGACGCGTCCTGGAACTCCGCCGCGGTGAGGTCGCACCCATCGAACCGCACGCGCAACAGGCGGGTCCCGGTGAAGTCGACGTCGCGCAGGCTGCAGCGGGAGAAGACGACGTCGACGAGCCGCGCGCGACCGAAGCCCACGTAGTCCAAGCGACTGTCCTCGATGCGCACGTCGGCGAGCTCCGCCTCCCCGAGGGCCGTGCCCGTCATCCGGGCGCCCTCGATCCGCACGCGCCGCAGGACGGCCCGTTCGGCCTTCACGTTCGCGGCGCCGACGCGCACGAGTTCGCTGTCGTCGAGGGTGAGATGCACGAGCTTGGCGTCGCCGAGGTCGCCGCCCTCGATCCGCAGGTTCGTGAGCCGCGGCTCGATCGCCTCGACGAGTGCGAGGTCGGGGTCGATGAGCTCGACCTCCTCCCAGGTCGGGTGGCGCAGGAACCGCTCGGCCTCGATGCGCTCGAGCCGCCGGCTGAGCGCGGGTGGCCGGGGCTCTCCGACGAGCCGTGGTTGCTTGGCCCTGGCCATCGCGATCGACCCTACGCGAACCCGGGTGCGGGAGATCGCGCCCAACCCGGCGCGGTCCCCCGCTCGATCCGGCAGGATGCGGTCATGCGGACCGCCCTCACCTCGTCCTCGCCCCTCGGCCGCTCGGCCGCGATCCTCGCCACGGCCTTCGCCGTCGCCGTGTTCGCCGGCTGCGGTGGCGACGACTCGGGCTCGGGCTCGGGCTCCGGTGGCGGAGGTTCCGTCAAGACGATCACCGCCGCCACCGACGGCGCGCAGATCTTCAAGGAGGCCACGTGCGCGAGCTGCCACACGCTCGCCGCAGCGGGCGCCGAGGGCCGGATCGGTCCGAACCTCGACGAGAACAAGCCGCCGGCCGCCGAGGTCGTGGAGAAGGTCACGAACGGCGACGGCTCCATGCCGGCGTTCAAGGGTCGGCTGTCGACCGAGCAGATCCAGGCCGTCGCCGAGTACGTGGCGTCCGTCGAGGGACAGTAGCCGCGGGCCCGGCTGCCCCGGCCTAGCGCCCGGGCAGCTCGAGCCCGAGGATCGCGACGTCCTTGAGCTCACCGTCGAGTTCGGTCACGCGCGGCAGCAGGCCCCACCGGGCGAAGCCGTACCGCTCGGCGAGCTGCACGCTGGCCTCGTTGCCCGCGAAGCTGATCCACAGCAGCGTCCAGATCCCGAGCGACGGCGCCGCGGCCATGGCGTGTTCGAGGAGGCTCGCGCCGATGCCGCGGCCCTGGGCCAGCGGGTCGACGTACACGCCGACCTCGACGGTCGCCGCGTAGGCCGGTCGCCCGTAGTAGTCCGAGAACGACAGCCACCCGAGCACGTCGCCGTCCTCCTCCGCCACCCAGATGGGACGGCGCTCGGCGCCGTGCATCACGAACCACGCGGTGCGCGACTCGACGGTCACCGGCTCCAGGTCGGCGGTCGACAGACGGCTCGGGATCGACGCGTTGTAGATCCCGACGATCGCCGCCAGGTCGCTGAGCCGGGCGAGCCGGATCCCGACGGCCCCGGGGCCCGAGGAACGCATCTGGCGCGCGCCTGTCCGCGAGAGCCGGTCGGCCGGACTACTGCCCGAGGCGGTTGATGGCCGGGTCGCGCAGCACCGCTGCGACATCGCCGTACATCCGCTGCTTGATCTTCTTGAGCGTCGCGCCGTCCTTGTTGGCGAGCGCGGTGGCACGGTCGACGGCCCACTGCATCAGGAGCTTGTCGGACTGGGCCGCGTCGACGATGCCCGCGGTGGCCGCGTCCTCGCCGCCGTAGCGACGGCCCATCGTCATGGCCTCGTGCGCCGTCGCCTTCGGGAGGCGCGCCTGCAGGAGCGCCGCCATGCCGGGCGTGAACGGGATGAAGATGTCGATCTCGGGGGTGCACCAGAAGCCGCGGTCCTTGCGCATCACCTTCTGGTCGTGGGCGGTGGCGAGCATCGCGCCGGCCGCGAAGCAGTGGCCCTGGATCGCCGCGATCGACGGGCACCCGAGCAGGAGCTGGCGGGCGAAGAGCTCGTGGACGGTGTCGATGAACCCCTGGGCCAGGTCCTGGTTCTCGCCGATCCAGGCGAGGTCGAGGCCGTTCGACCAGAACTTGCCGGTGGCGGTCGTGACGAGCGCCTTCGGGCCGGCGGCGCCCTCCACCTCGTCCAGTGCAGCGGTGACCGAGGCGACGAACGCCGGATTGAACCGGTTCTCGTCGTCGCCGAGGTTGAGGATGAAGACTTCGCCTTCGCGTTCGAGCGTGGGCACGGGGCTGCTCCCTTGGGGTCGCGTGCCGGCAGCGCACACGGCTGCCGCACGGCTCGAAGTCTGCCGCATCGGCGCATCGGTACGCCGGTTCGTGCAACCGCGCCCACCGGGAGTCGCCCCGAGCGGCCGAACGTGCACCTAGGCTCGGACCGAGATGAGCCGCATCCGGTACGCAGAGGAGCTCAGCCGCGTCGTCGATGGCGGCCTGGTCGAACGGACCTTCGGGCCGGGCAGCCCTCGCAGTCAACGCATGGCCCGCTCGTTGCGATTCACGGTCCGTCGCACCGTCGGGCTCTGGCGACCGACGTCGCGCGGCATCAAGCTCGCGCGTCTCGCGTTCGACCCGGGCCAGACGTGGCCGCCGCTCGGAGGCACGCGCTTCCAGACGCGCAAGCTCGGGGGCGTGAAGGTCGAGTGGAGCGTCGCGCCGCGCGCCGCCGAACACGACGTGCAGGACCGCGTGATCCTCTACTTCCACGGCGGCGGGTTCGTCGTCGGCTCCCCGCGCACGCACCGCAACCTGGTCTCGCGGCTCTCGCACGTGACGGCGACGCCGATCGCCTCCGTCGACTACGGCATGGTGCCGGAGGCGTCGATCCAGGCCAGTCGCTCCGATGCGCTCGCCGCCTATAAGGGCCTCATCGAATCGGGCTACCCGGCCGAGACGATCATCGTGGCGGGCGACTCCGCCGGCGGCAACCTCGCGGCCTACGTCGCGCTCGCCGCCGCCGACCGGGACCTCGGCCTGCCCGCGGCGCTGGTCCTCCTCTCCCCCTGGGCCGACCTCACCACCGTCGGCGGGTCGCGCCACGCGAACGCCGCGACCGAGTTCTTCCTCGCCGGCGACGTGCTCGACCGCATCGCGCGGGTCCTCGTGCCGGACGAGGCCGAACGGGCCGCCTGGCCCAACTCGCCGATCAACGCGCCGGCCGAGCTCCTGCGACTGCTGCCGCCGACCCTCATCCAGGTGGGCGCCGACGAGGCCCTGCTCGACGACGGGATCACGCTCGCCCGCCGCATCGGCGCGGCCGGCGGCACCGTCGAGCTGCAGACCTATGAGGGGCAGGGCCACGTGGTCGCGCTCTGGGCCGGCAACGTCGACGCCCGCCGGGCCACCCGCGAGATCGCCGTGTGGATCGACGCGGCCCTGCCCGAGGGGCACGGCCCCGGCGTCCCGCCGGACGACGTGGTCGAGGAGGCCGTCGACGCCCAGTCGCCCGTCGACATCGCCCGTCAGGCCTTTCCCGGCTGAGCAGGCGCGGCGCGGGACCGCCGCCGGGCGTGGTCCTTACCATCGGTGGCGATGCCTCCCGCCCGTCGCCCCCGCGCCCGCAAGATCGTCGAAGCCCCCGCCGAGCAGCGTCCCGGAGAGACGCTCCTCTGGACCGACGGGGCCTGCAGCGGCAACCCCGGCCCGGGCGGCTGGGCCGCGATCATCGTGCCCCCGGACGGCGGCGAGCCCACCGAACTCTCCGGCGGCGAGCATGAGACCACGAACAACCGCATGGAGCTCTCGGCCGCACTGAACGGGCTGCGCGCCCTCCCGGACGACGCGGAGGTCTGCGTGGTGACCGATTCGCAGCTCATGGTGAACTCGATGACGACCTGGCTCGCGGGCTGGAAGCGCAAGGGCTGGAAGACCGCGTCGGGCTCGCCGGTCAAGAACCAGGACCTCGTGATGGCCCTCGACGCCGAGACCCAGCGCCTCGCCGCGGTGCGCTGGCACTGGGTGCGCGGCCACCAGACCGGCGCCGGCCACGAGCACAAGGCGCTCAACGACCGCGCCGACCGCCTCGCCGTCGCCGCCGCGGCCGCAGCGGCCTGATTCGACGGACCGCAACTACTCCGGTGGGGCGGCAGGCAATCCATGCCCGCCGCCCCACCGCAGCCGTCGCGGTGAGGTCCGTCGTACTCAGGCGCCGCTGGCGCTATGTCCCACGTCTATCCGAAGATGGCCCGAAAATCACCTGACTGGTGACCGTTCGTGGTCCTGCGCCCGCGCCGGCGCGCTCGATGTTGAGGCGCGCGAGGGGCGGCCCGGGCGGCTGCTGCCCCGCAGGTGTGGCGATTTTCGGCACGCTGAACACCGCGCGGTACACACCGGTGCGTCGGTCGATGTCGAAACGCCTTGCGCGGACATGCCTGGTCATGGCGCAGGGGGTCGTGCCGGAGAGATCCAGGGTCGCGCTCAATCGTCCTCGGCGGATCGATGAGGCCACCAGCGCTCCGCGGACCTCGACGCGCGACGCGGACCATCGGTCGCCCGTGATCACGTTGCGACGCTCCACACGGGACGTTTGCGAGCGGCGGCCGTCGGCGAGCCGGGCGAAAACCTGTCGTGTGCCTGCCGACCCGCGCGGTTCGGTGAGCGTGACCGCGAAGAGGCCGTCGTCGCCGACGAGCGTGCGACCGAGCTTCCAGCCGTCGGGGGCCAGGAGTTCGACGGCCGTTCCCGGCGCGGCGTCGGCGTGGCCCTCGACCGTGAGGCGCCGCGAGGCTGCGCTGGCGCCGACGACGGAGAGGTCGTGGTCGGCGTCGAGGCAGGCCTGCAGTGCGCTGCGGACGACGGTGGCCTCCCCCGGACCGCGGCCGGCGTCCGCGTCATCGACCGCCGGCGGCGGCGACGGACCGGGCGCGGGCGGGCCGAAGACCTCGGGATCGATGAGTGCCGGCGACGGCGTGGTCGCCGCAGAGGCGGGTTCGACGGCGAGCTGCGGCGCGGCGACGTCCACGACGCCGTCCCCGGCAGAGGATCCGAACGGGATCCGAATGCTGATCTCGAGGCGGTAGGCGGAGCCGGGAGCGAGGGCTCCGCTCGGCAGCGCGACGGGCGGCGACGGCACGAGCGGACCGTCGGATGACGGCACGACGGCACGATCGACGACCGTCCGGCCCGTTCCGGAGGCCTGGTCGAGTATGCGTACGGTGTAGATCGAGGCCGCGTTCGTGGACGGCGCCACCGTCGCACGACGGTCGGCCAGCGAGAGCGTCCAGGCGGCTCGGCCGGCGTTCGGCGGACCGACGAAGAGGCCTGACCTCCACGTCACGACGGCCTGGCCGGCGTGTCCCGTCGTGCCGAGAACGGCGCTTCGAAGGACCCCCCGAGTCGAGTCCGATGGCGCCCAGTTCCCGTGGGCGGTGGTACAGGCGTCGGAGCCGCAGCCCGTCGCGGTGACCTGCGCCGTCGAGGTCCACGTGCCGGCATCGAGCAGGAGGCTGCGATCACCCTCGGCGGGCAAAAGCACCGGATTTCCGGTCGATTGGACGTCGGCCCGTGCGGAAATCGCTCCGAGCAGGAGAATGAGGAACGTGCCGAGCAGCGACGTCGCTGCGGTCGACCATCGACGGCTGCGCCGTCGATCCCGTGTCCTGCACACGCCGGAGCGTGCTGCCATCCGTGGCATGGGTGACGCTCCTTGCGACCATCGGAGAGCTCCATGCTCTTCCGGCTCACGGCCGAATCCATTCAGCCTGCTCCAGTCCTCGGCACTGGTGCGACCACTTGGGAGCCCATGATTGCTAGGTTGGCCGTTCGTTCGAATCTGTTTTGCAACGCTGCGTGCATTTGAGTGCCAGGTCGACCACAGACCGAGAGCCTCGAGATTGTTGTCCGGGGACCCCTCCGCTACAGTTCGATCCTCAACGCCTTCCATCCGGGCTTACTCCGACCTGCCTACCGGTCCTATCTGCATGCTGCATCGCCGCCTCCTCGCACTGGCTCTCTCCCTTCTCTTCGTCGCCGCTCCCGCGGCCGTCGTCCCCACCGCGTTCGCCGCTTCGGCCACGCAGACCGGATACGACGATGCCGACGAGGTCGTCCCCGAGGAAGACGACGAAGAGGGCGTGTCGCCGGCTGAGGAAGAAGACACGGCCGAAGCGCAGCCCTCGACCACCACGTCGACCGGCAGCCTCCCCTTCACCGGCCTCGAAGCTGGCCTCATCGCCGCCGCGGGTCTCGGCCTCGTCGGCACCGGCTTGGTGCTTCGCCGCGCCGCACGCGAGCAGTAGGAACGAAGTTCTCACGCGGGCGCGAGGCCCGCACCCAAGGATGATTGTGTCGAGGGCCGCGAAAGCGGCCCTCGGTCGTTCCGGGGCCGTTCGGACCCCTGCTCAGCCCACCGGAGGCTGGTGCCCGGCGCAGCGCACGACGGGCAGACGCGGATACTTCACGTAGCCGGGTTCCTTTCGCAGCCCGCGCTCGCACATCGCGAACATCGACCCGCGCCCGCTGCGGATCACCCGGAGGTGGTCGCACGAGAGGCAGAGCCCGGCGGGAGGCTGCTCGACTGCGGGCGCGTCGGTCACCGGTCCCATCATGGCGGACCGCCCTAGGATCAGTTCGGTGCGCACCTTCACCCGACTGCTCGGCTTCCTCTCGCCGTACAAGGTCGGATCGATCCTCTCGGTGCTGTTCGCGCTGCTCGGGATGATCAGCACGGTCGCGATCCCCGCGATCAGTGGTCGCGCGATCGACGCGGCCACCGCCGGGGACCGCTCCGCCCTCACGAGCTGGATCTGGGCCCTGGCGGCCGCGGCGGCCGCCCGCTGGCTGCTCACCATCGCGCGTCGCGAGATCGCCGGCCGCGTCTCGCTCGGCGTCGAGCAGGACCTCCGCGGCCAGTTCACGTCGCACCTGCAGTCGCTCGAGCTCGCGTTCTTCGAAGGCAACCGGACGGGCCAGATGATGTCGCGCGCGACCGTCGACCTGGGCTCGGTGCGCTTCTTCCTCGGCTACGGCCTGATCTTCATGCTCCAGTCCGCGCTCACGATCATCCTGAGCGCGATCGCGATGATCTGGATCAACCCGGGCCTTGCGCTGCAGGCGCTGGCGCCGGTGCCGTTCGTCGTCTGGATCGCCCGGCGCTACGGCGTCAAGGCGCGCCCGTCGCTGCAGGAGGTGCAGCAGCGCGTCGGTGAGCTCACCTCCGAGGCCGAGGAGAGCGTGAGCGGCGTGCGGGTCGTGCGGGCCTTCGCTCGCGAGGATCGCCAGCGGGCGCGGTTCGGCGCATCGGCCGAGCGCGTGTTCGAGCAGTCGATGGATGCCACGAAGCTCCGCGCGATCTACAACCCGCTCATCGGCCTGCTCCCCCAGGCCGGGCTCGCGCTCGTCCTGCTCGTCGGCGGACGCCAGGTGATCGACGGCAAGCTCACGCTCGGCGAGTTCACGGCCTTCTACGTCTACGTGCTCGCGCTGCTCGGCCCGATGCGGATCCTCGGCACCTCCCTCGGGATGGCGCAGCGGGCGGTCGCCTCCGGCGCGCGTCTCTTCGAGGTGCTCGATCGTGAGGCGCGGATCGTCGCGCCGGAGCATCCGCAGCCGCTCCCCGACGGCCCGGGCCGGATCGAGCTGCGCGACGTGTCCCTGCAGTTCGAGCGGGCCTCCGTCGACGCGGTCCACGGCGTCGACCTGACCATCGACGGCGGGTCGGTCGTCGCGCTCGTGGGGCCGACGGGCTCGGGCAAGAGCGCCGTCGCCGCGCTCATCTCCCGGCTCTACGACCCCACCCACGGTGCGGTGCTCCTGGAGGGCGTCGACCTGCGCGATCTCGACCCGATCGCGCTGCGACGCGAGATCGCCGTCGTCGACGACGCGCCGTTCCTGTTCACGGCCACCGTGCGCGAGAACATCGCCTACGCCCGCCCCGACGCGACCGACGAGGAGGTCGAGCTCGCCGCCCGTCGCGCGCAGATCCACGACACCATCGCGGGGATGGAGCACGGCTACGACACGCAGGTCGGCGAGCGCGGCCTCACGCTCTCCGGAGGCCAGCGCCAGCGGCTCGCGATCGCCCGCGCCCTGCTGGCCGAGCCGCGCGTTCTGGTGCTCGACGACGCGACCGCTGCGGTCGACGCCACCACGGAACTCGCGCTCGTCGAGGGCCTTCGCGACGCGGCCCGTGGCCGCACGGCCCTCCTCATCACCAACCGCCCCGCGACCTTGGCCCTCGCCGACGAGATCGTCGTGATCGACGGTGGCTCGGTCGTCGACCGCGGCACCGCCGAGGCGTTGCGAGCGCGTTGCGAACTCTTCCGTGACCTGACCGATCTCGGGGCCGCCCACGCCCCGAGCCTGTCCCTGGCCGCCCGCGAGGTCGAGGGCCTGTGAGCGCCGACGGACAGCACGGACTGCGCGAGGTGCGGCGGCGCCTCCAGGCCACCCGCGGCGGCGGCGCGAAGATCAAGCGGCTCGGGCCACTGCTGCGTCCCTATCGCGGTCGCACGATCGCGATGTTCGTCGCGCTCGTCGCGGCCACGCTGGCGTCGCTGGCGCCGGGGCCACTCGTCAAGCATGCGATCGACGACGGCATCAAGGGCGGCGACACCGGCGTCCTCACGCTGATCGTCGGCCTGTTCGTGGTGTCGGCGCTGCTCGTCTGGATCGGGACCGCGGTGCAGACCTACCTCGTGAGCTGGGTCGGCCAGCGCGTGCTCCAGGACCTTCGCATCCAGATCTTCGACCACCTCCAGGAGCTGCCGGTCGCCTTCTACGAGCGCAAGCGCACGGGCGTGCTGATCTCCCGGCTCACGAACGACGTCCAAGCGCTCGACCAACTCGTCTCCGACGCCGTGGTGACCCTGTTCCAGTCGACCCTCACGCTCATCGGCGCGAGCGTGATCCTGTTCGTCTACGACCCGGGCCTGGCGCTGCTCTCGTTCTCCGTGCTGCCGTTCGTGGTGATCGGATCGGTCGTCTTCCGCATCGCCGCGGCCGACGCGTACCGCCGCACCCGCGAGACGATCGGCGCCCTCACGGCCGAACTCCAGGAGACCCTCTCCGGGATCCGGGTGGTGCGGTCGTTCGGGCGCGAGGATCGCCACGAGCGCCGCTT
>JAURVW010000322.1 GCA_030655275.1 Solirubrobacteraceae bacterium | reverse complement strand
CGAAGAGCGCTTCGATCTCTCGTCCGAGGTCGCTCGACGGCGCGGCGGCCTGGGCGGCGACGAGGTCGTCGCGCTGCATCCCGGCACACCAGGCCCGCCAGAACTTGGCCTCGAGCGCCCCGAGGGCGATGTGGCCGTCGGCACAGCGATACGTGCGATAGCAGGCCATCGCGGCCCCGCCGAGCGGCGTCGAACCACGCGGAGGCTCGGGATGGCCGGCGAGCGCGCCTGGTCCGTCGAGGGCGAGGAGGGCACGCGCACCGTCGGTCATCGACACGTCGACGTGCTGGCCGAGACCGGAGCCGGGCTGCGCCGGACTGCCGTCGCGTTCCCGGAGTGCCGCGAGGATGCCGACGACACCCGGCAGCGCGCCGCCGGCGAGGTCGGCGACCTGCACGCCGAGCGGGAGCGGCGGCCGGTCGGCTTCGCCCGAGAGGCCGAGCACGCCGGCCCGCGCGAGATAGCCGATGTCGTGGCCGGCCTTCTGGGCGAGCGGGCCGGTCTGTCCGTAGCCCGTGATCGAGCAGAGGATGGTCGACGGGTTCGCCGCGTGGATGGCCTCCCAGCCGACGCCGAGGCGTTCGAGCACGCCCGGGCGGAAACTCTCGAGCACCACGTCGGCGCGGGCCGCCAGCGCGAGGAAGTGGTCGCGATGGTCGGCGACGGTGAGGTCGAGGGCGACCGAGCCCTTGCCGTGGTTGAGGCCGACGAACGCCAGGCCGCGGGCGTCGTCGTCCGGGGCTGCGCCGTCGGCGTAGGGCGGGAAGCTGCGGACCAGGTCGCCGCGGACGGCGTCGGGATGGTCGACGCGGATCACGTCGGCTCCGAGGTCGGCCAGCAGGCGCGAGCAGTAGGGACCGGGCAGCAGCCGGGAGCAGTCGAGCACCCGGACGCCGAGGAGAGGAGGGGCAGCCATTGCGGGAGCATGCCACAAAACCGAACAACGGTTCTGTAATGGCCCGGCGGGTGAATCGGGTCCGGTCGTGGACGCGCGCGTCCACTGGGCCTGCGGAGGTCCGCGTGAACGGATACCGTTCTCGGTTCGATGAGCGCACCCCCACGCCGCACCCAGGACCAGCGTCGCGCGGAGACGCGCCGCCGTCTGCTGGACGCGACGATCGAGTGCGTCGCAGAACTCGGCTACTCGGGCGCGACGACCCGCCGGATCGCCGAGCGGGCCGAGGTGTCCGTCGGCGCCGTCACCCACCACTTCCAGTACCGCGTCGACCTGGTCGCCGCGGCCGTCGAAGAGCTCGTGCGCCGACGCCTCGTCGCGCTCCGAGCGGCCCTCGACGGCCTCCCGGACGACCGTGCGGAGCGCGTCCGCGCGACCCTCGACCTGCTCTGGGGCGACTTCTCCGGGCCGCTGTTCACCGTGATGGTGAAGCTCTGGATCGCCGCGGGCGACGAAGAGGAGCTCTACGCGAGGATGGTCCCGCTCGAGCGTCTGCTCGCGCGCGCCGCCGCGAAGCTCCAGCCGGAACTCGAGCTCGACCCGTCAGAAGGCGACGGAATGCGCGTGAACCCGCGCTTCGCCGTGGTCGTCTCCACGCTCCGCGGCCTCGCGCTCTCGCATGCCTTCGAGCCGCGCGACGGCGCCGTGCGCGACCTCTGGCCCGCGCACCGCGACGAGCTCGAGCGCTACCTGCTCAGCTAGACGCGCCCGGGCCCGCCGCGCGCCGGTGCCGCGGGCGCCGAGGCGAGCCTTCAGTCCGACGTCCAGCCGGCGTCGAGTTCGGCCAGCGCATCCGCCGGCTCGTGCCCGAGACGCTTCGCGAGCGCTTCGACGAGGCGGCGCTGGGGCTCCGGATTCGCTCCGAACCCCATCACGCCCAGTCGCCAGACCGAGCCGGCGAACTTGCCGACGCCGCCCGAGATCTCGATCCCGTCCTCGAGCAGCAGGGAACCGCGGACCGCCGCATCGTCGACGCCTTCGGGGATGCGGACCGCCAGCAGCGAGTTGAGCTGCTCCCCTTCGGGCGCGAGCCGCTCCAGGCCGAGCGCCCGGACGGCTCGCAGCAGCGCGCCGTGGGCCCGTTCGTGCCGCGCCCAGCGCGCCTCGAGCCCTTCCTCGATCACGTCCCCGAGGCCTTCGTGCAGCCCGTAGATCAGGTTGATCGGCGCGGTGTGGTGGTAGGCGCGACCGCCGTCGCCGCTCCAGTAGCCGAGCACGAGCGAGAGATCGAAATACCAGGACGGACAGTCGACCGTCTCGGCCTTCGCCACGGCGCGCGGGCCGAGCGTGAACGGCGCCAGTCCTGGTGGCACGTTGAGGCATTTCTGCGTGCCGGAGAAGGCCGCGTCGACACCCCAGGCGTCGAGCTCGAGCCGGTGCCCGCCGAGCGACGTGACGCAGTCCACGAGCAGCAACGCATCGTTCGCGCGGCAGAGGTCGGCGAGGCCGTCGAGCGGCTGGGCCACACCCGTCGAGGTCTCCGCATGCACGACGAACATCGCGTCGAAGCCGTCCTTCGTCGCCTCCGTCATCAGCTCGAGCGGGATCGCCCGGCCCCACTCGCCCTCGACCCGCACCACGTGGGCGCCGTGGCGGGCGAGCTCGTCGGCCATGCGTTCGCCGAACAGGCCGTGGATGCCGCAGATCACGCGGTCGCCCGGGGAGACGAGGTTGGCGACCATCGTCTCCATGCCGGCGCTGCCGGTGCCCGAGACCGGAAAGGCGACGCGGTTCTCGGTGCGGAACACCGTCCGCAGCCGGGCGCTGAGGTCGTCGAGCAGCTCGCCGAACGCCGGATCGAGGTGGCCGAGCGTGGGGGAACCGAGCGCGCGGAGGACCCGGTCGGTCGTCTGTGAGGGGCCGGCGCCGAGCAGCAGGCGCTGCGGGAGATCGAACGTGCTCGTCATGGCCACCACGATGACGAATGGGGCCGCGGCCGACCTCCTCCGCGCGTCCAAAGACGTTTGCCGGGCCGCTCGCGTGGAGCGGCCCGGACCTTGCCTACAGCGGTTTGGCCGGCAGGTCTTCGAGGGCGGTCTGGAGCGCGCTGACCTCGGCGGCATCCATCGCGTACTCGTGCTGCTCGGCCGGGTAGGCCTTCGAGCGCACGTCGGCGGCGTACGCGGCGACGCCCTGGTCCATCGCGTCCTGGAGATCGGCGTAGCGCTGCACGAACTTGCCTCCGCGACCCTCGCGGATGCCGAGGAGGTCGTGGAACACGAGCACCTGGCCGGCCGTCGACGGGCCGGCGCCGATGCCGATGGTGGGGATCTCGAGGCGGTCGACGACGGCCTCCGCGACGACCGACGGGATCGCCTCAAGCACGACGGAGAAGCAGCCGACGGCCTCGAGCGCCTCGGCACCGCGGACGAGCGCCATCGCTGCGGACGCGTCCTTGGCCTGCGCGCGGTAGCCGCCGAGGGCGGTCGCCGTCTGCGGGGTGAGTCCGACGTGACCCATCACCGGGATACCGGCCTGCACGATCGCCTTGGCACGAGCGACGGCCATCTCGCCGCAGCCCTCGAGCTTCACGGCGTCGGCGCCGGCCTCCTTCGCGAACCGCATCGCGGTCTCGATGGCCTGCTGGTCGGAGACCTCGTAGGAGCCGAACGGCAGGTCGGCGACCATGAACGGACTCTCCATCCCGCGGCGCACGGCCTTGGCGAGCATGAGCATCTCGTCGAGCGAGACGGGCACCGTGGAGTCGTAGCCGAGGACGGTCATCGCGCCGGAGTCACCGACGAGGACGAGGTCGACGCCCGCGGCCTCGGCGGCCCGCGCGCTCGGGTAGTCGTACGCGGTGACCATGACGAGCTTCTCGCCCCGCCGGTACTGGTCCACGAGACGCGGCAGCGTCATCGGCAATCTCGATGCGTCGCTCGGGATCGTGATGGTCTTCGGGGCGGACGGGTAGGTCGACATGGCTTCGATGTCTCCTGGTGGGGGTGGCGC
>JAURVW010000173.1 GCA_030655275.1 Solirubrobacteraceae bacterium | reverse complement strand
GAGGAGGCGACCCCCGGACCGGCCGCGATCGTGAAGCAGCTCGAGCGTGCCGACGCTCGACTCCACCTTCACGGCATCGGCGCCTCCACGGCCGCCGAGCTTGCGGCGTGGGGAGCGTCGACCGGCCATTGCTCGCATCGTACGGCGGCCGGCCCAGCCCGGCCCGGCGGTCGGCCAGGCTCTCCGACTTCGAAGGACCACTCGCGCCGACCGACTGGTCGCCCCCCTCTCACCCTCACCGACCTCTCGCGCCGGTCGACCGGTCGGCCCCTCGTACCCTCATGGACATGGAGCGCCCGCGGCCACGCCTGCTCGCCACGAGCGACCTGCACGTGGCGTCGCGCGACAACCGTCGGGCCGTCTCGGAGATCCCCGCCCACCCGGACGACTGGCTGATCATCGCCGGCGACGTGGGCGACAATGCTGCGCACCTGGGCTGGACCCTCGAGACGCTCGTTCCTCGCTTCGCCCGCGTGATCTGGGTCCCGGGCAACCACGATCTGTGGACTCGTCCGAAGAGCGACGAGACGGCCGGCGTCGCCCGATACGAGCAACTCGTCGAGATCTGCCGTGCCTACGATGTCCTCACCCCCGAGGATCCGTTTCCCGTCTTCCCAACGGCGGCGGGACCGGTCGTCGTGGCCCCGCTCTTCACCTTCTACGACTACTCGTTCCGTGACCCCCGCCTCACGAAGCAACAGGCCTTGGAGGCGGCCGAGGCAGCGAAGATCGTCTGCGCCGACGAATTCCTCATCCTGCCCGACCCGTATTCAACCCATGACGCTTGGTGCGCGGCCCGCGTCAACCACACCGAGCTCCGGCTCGACCTCATCCCGTCGGACCTGCCGACCGTGCTCGTGTCGCACTTTCCGCTGCGTCGCGACCTGATCAACCTGCCGTACATCCCGCAGTTCGAACTCTGGTGCGGGACGACGAAGACCGACGACTGGCATCTGCGATACCGCGCCATCGCCGTCGTCTCCGGTCACACGCACCGCCCGGTGACCCTTTGGCGTGACGGCGTGCGTTTCGAAGAGGTCTCGTTCGGCAACCCCGCCGAACGACGACGGCGCGGAGTCGACCAGGTCGAGCTGCGCGAGATCCTCCCCGGCTGACACGCATTGACCCGCGCGGCAGACGCGCGGCGCCCGTCGAGGCCGCGGGAGGTCGAGCTGCCGGCGACGAGTACGGCATCGCGTCAGGTCGTGCTGCCACCGGGAAGGCCTCACACTGCTCGAGCCACCTGCCGCGCGTAGGCCTTTTGGAGGCGGTCGATGCACCACGCGCGCTCGAACATCAGCTTCGTGGTGGTGAATCGCACCACATCGATGCCGTGGTTGAAGAAGTCGACATCGCGCGCCTTGTCATCCTCGACATGCTCGTCCACGGAATGTTGGGGGCCATCGATCTCGACCGCGAACGCGAGGTCCTCCCAGAGGAAATCCACGATGAAACGCTGGCCATCGATGGAGATCCAAGCGTTGACACGGGGAACGGGGAGGCCGGCATCCCGAACGATCGACAGGAACAGGAGTTCCCCGTCTCGGCTGCGGATGTCCATGCCCGGCCGCGTGAGCGGATAGGCGTCGCGAAGACGCTGACGGACCAGCGGGTTGCCCTTGCGTCGGCTGCCGTTCCCGACCTCGGCCTCGATGGCGTCGGGGTCGAGCTGGCAGAGGAACTCGGCTTCCTTCCAGGCTCGGCGCAGCACCGCACGTCCGTGAGTGGCCGCCGTGTCCACCAGTGTTCTCGGCAGGAGCGTGGTCTGGAAGCCCGCGACGTTCTCCAAGCGGACCCGTTTCGTCGGCGTGCTCTGGGAGATGGTCAGCGTGCCGCGCCCTCGACCGGCCAGCGGAATCAACGTCCTGACGGGGGATTCCATGTTGCGCCGGAGCGTGGTCACCCAGGCGCGGCCCTCATCGGCTGGAAGGGCCCTTCTCAGCTCAAGCCCAGTACGTCCAGACACGAACGAGCCGGGCCCGCTGTGCAATATCGAGGCCCGGACGAACTCGCGCTGCGTGAGCCGGGGAAAACCGATCACGTACGTCCCAGGGAAGACCGAGACGAGATGATGTTGGCCGCGGAGTCCGCGGATATCGTCGCGCGTAAGCCCGGCGGCCAAGAGCCGTTGGCGCGTGACGCATCGGTCCACCGCGAGGTGTTGAGCGACGGCGAGGCCGGGGTTCGGAGGCATGCGATCGACGCTTTCAGCGAACCTCTTTCGTACGGCGCGCGAACCGTTCCAATTTCGTGCGGTTCCAGCGACGTTTCTGTCTCTTGCTCCCCAAACCCCAACCGCACCGTGGTCCAGGGGGCAAGTCGCCCCCTGGACCACGGTCCGTTCGAGACTGCTCGCGTTGAGCCGACGCCCTCGCCGGCGCCGCTTGGCCCGCTGAGCCGACGCCCTTGGCCCGCCGGGGCCGGCGCGCGCAGATTGACGCCTGCCTCGGCGGCGCCAAAGGCCCGTGCGACGTTCCTCCGCGGCGCCGTC
>JAURVW010000294.1 GCA_030655275.1 Solirubrobacteraceae bacterium | reverse complement strand
CCGGGCGCTGCCCGAGCGCGGCCGGCACGGGCGATGCGCCGCCCGCGCCGCCCCCGCCGGCCGTCGCCTCGGGGCCGGTCGGCATCCACGGACGGTCCATCCGGTCGAAGGCTTCGACGGAGTCCGCGCGGACCAGATCGGTGTTGGTGTGTCGCCGTCCCAGTGCCTCGCCGAGCGCGTAGAAGAGGATGAATCCCGGGAGCCCGTAGAGCGTCTCGGAGAAGAACGAGAGCGGCACGTAGACGCCGACGGGCGCGAGCAGTGGCAGCAGGTCGCGGCGTTGCTGCACGTCCGTCCCGCGCACCACGAGCCACACCATGCCGCCGATCCCGAACGCGATGAGCAACCAGCCGAACGGGCCCACCTGCACGAGCATGATCAGGTAGCCGTTGTCGACGAGCGACGCCTTCGGGTTGGGGTTGAGGTCGCTCGCGGCGCCGACCGACCCGATGCCGGATCCGACGGGCGCGATGAGCGCGGGCGGCCCGAGGGTGGTGATGGCCGTGATGCGGTCGCTGCCGGACTTGTCGTTCGCGCCCGCCCCGACGGAGGCCGCGCGCTGCACGACCACGGTGCCGGCGGGCGTCGATCCGAGCGCGGCGTACATCCCGATGAGCGTGACGGCCAGCCCGATGAGGCGCGGCAGCGCGCGGCCGCCGGTGAAGAACGTGATGAGCACGAGGCCGCCGAGGACCGACACCCAAGCGCCGCGCGACTGCGTGAGGAAGATGCCCATCAGCGCGAGGACGACCGTGATCAGCCGCAGCGTCGTGACGCGCTTGGAGACGAACAGCACCGCGAGGTAGACCGCCACGAGCGAGGCGTAGGTGTATGGGCTGTTGAGCACGGAGAAGACGCGGAAGTTGCCGCCCTCCTTCGTGCCGACGGACCCGAAGTTCGTGGTGAGCAGCCACAGCTGGTCCCACACCGGCAGCCGCGAGGAGAGGCCCTGGTAGACGCCGTAGACCGACGCGATGAGCACCATCGGCAGCAGCATCTGCTCGAGCGTGAACACACGGTCGCGGCCGTTGGCGTAGCCGACGTACACGCCGAGCACGGCCGAGCAGTAGGCGAACAGGCCGAAGAGCAGGGCGAACGGAGCGGTGAAGCCGGTCACCGAGCCGGTCAGGAAGCCGAGCAGGACCATGCCGACGACCACGTTCACGGCGGTCGGTGGCCGGTACCGGCGGTAGGCGAGTATCGCCACGCTGATGGTCGCCATGAACGGCGTGAGCGAGAGGATGTCCGGGCCGGTGCTCGGCGTCGCGAGGTCGAGCAGACGGCGGAAGAGCGGCGCGAGGGTCCAGAGGCCGAAGAGCATGGTCGTCCCGATGATCGGCCACTGCATGAAGAGCAGCGCGAACCCGGGGACCCACACGAGCGTCGCGAGCAGCTGCCACTCCTGGGTGGCCGAGGCGGCTGCGATCGCCGTCGCCCACAGGACCACGATCCCGGCGAACCAGGGATCGCTCATGCGCAGCGTGCGCAGGCGCTGGCCGGGGGCCGGGCGCTGGCGGAGGTCGCGCAGTCGCGGACCGATCGCGAGGCCGTCGAAGCGACCCTGCCTGGACCGGTCCCGGCTCGGCGCACGGCCCGGGCCACGTCGATTCGCGGTGCCGCGGCTCGGGCCGCGCAGCGCACTCATGCGGCCTGCCCTCCCACGCGCACCACGCCCGCGAGCGGGATGTCGGCGCGGGCGAGCGTGCGGCCCAGGCGGGTGAGCTGGCGACGGTCGATGCTGTCCGGCAGCCACACCGCGAGCACGCGGTCGGCCATCGCGGAGAACTCGAGCGCGGCGCCGCTGGCCACGGGCGACGGGAGGTCGATCACGACGAGGTCGTAGTCGGCGCGGCGTTGCGCGAGCCACGCCTGCGCCACGAGGCCCGTCTCGATCGGGTAGCGCTCGAGGGTCACGCCGTCGGTCGCGATCTCCTGCGTGTAGGGGTCGTTCGAGGCCAGCAGCGTGCGGCTGCCCTTGAGCGCCGCCGACTCCGCGAGCAGCCGGGCGACCGCGGCGGCACGGCCGATGGTGACGGCCTCCGTCACCGCGACGACGCTGTGGGGCGTGTCGGCCTGCAGCACGCGGCGCACGGCATCGAGGGCCTGGAGTTCGCCGTGCCGCGGACCGGTCGGCCGCGAACCGGGCAGGAGGGCAGAGCGGGGGAGGTCGGTGAGGATCGCGGCGCGCAGGTCGCGGAGCACCTCGCCGGCGCGGGGACGGCGGTCGCGCGCTTCGCGCTGGGCCAGGAGCGCGCAGCCCATCATCGCGCCGAAGAACGCCGAGTAGAGGCCCACGTTGAGGGCCGGCGGGCGGGTGCGCGTGGTGGGAAAACGGGAGTAGCGCTGCACCGACACCGTCGGCGGGCGGAACGTCTCCATGAGGTCGAGCCGGATGATCCGGGCGACGAGCCGGTTCATCTCGGCCTCGAGCGGCTGGCGTTCGAGCGGCGTGCGCCTCTCGCGGCGCGCCTTGCGGAGGACCGGGATCACCTGGTCGAGGCGCTCCTGCGTCGCCCGGCGCGCCTTGCGGATCCGCTGGCGGTCGGCCCGCGACCGCTGCCGCACGATCACGGCCGCGAACGTGTCGGCGAGGCGCTGGGCCTCCCGCGCCGTCTTCGCCCGGCCGAGCGCGACGGGGAGGAAGAGGCGCGGATCGAGTTCGACGCTCGTGTTGCGCTGCACCGTGCGGCCCTGCGTCGCCGGCTGCAGGCCCATCCGCTCGGTCGTCTCGTAGGCCGCCCTCGGTGTGTCGAGCTGGCCCGGCTGCTGCGCGAGGGTTTCCTCGGTGGTCTTGATCGCCGCGGAGAGGCCGAAGATGTCGCGGTCGAGGTACTGGTTCTTGAGGCCCAGGACGGCCTTCGCCTCATACAGCCCGGGGCTGCGATGCACCGCGAACCAGCCGAGCCCGCCGGCCGCGACCGTGCAGAGGGCGACGATCCACCAGCGGTCCCGCAGGGCGGTGAAGAAGGGACGTGCCTGAGCAGGGTGTCCGGACACTTCGGGCATTCTCGCAGCCGCACCGGTTCACGTGCTCCGGCGCACACTGGCCGAGTACCATGGTCGATGGTTCGTTTCCCCTCTTGGAGCCAAAGTCCCGTGGCCGATCTCACCCGTGAACTCATCGAGGCCCGTATCGAGCGGGCGCTGGCGGCCTTCGATGTCGATGTCGCCTCGCTCACGCCCGAGTCCGGTCTCGAGGACGCGAACATCGACTCCCTCGACATCGTCGAGCTGAGCCAGATCCTCCACGACGACTTCGCGATCGACATCAAGCCCCAGGACTTCCAGGGCGCGACAACCTATGGCGACGCCCTCGCCGTCGTCTTCCGTCGCGCCGGCGTCTAGCCCGCATGGGCGTCGTGATCCTCTGTCCCGGCCAGGGACAGGTGCCGCGCGATCTCGGTGAGCAGGTGCTCGCGGCGGGCGACGACCTGGCCGCGGCGTACGCGGGCCGTCTCGGTGACGACGCCCATCTCGATCCGCAGGCGGGCTGGGCTCGCTTGCAGGCGGCACTCGTGGCCGTCGGCATCGGCCGCGGTCGTCGGGTGCTCGCTGCGCTGTCGACGCCGGAGCGCGCTGCGGAGTTCGGTCCGGTGGTCGCGATCGCCGGTCACTCCCTCGGGGAACTCACCGCCCTCGCGCTGGGAGGCGCCCTCGACCCGGCCGTGGCCGTCGCGCTCGCCGCCGACCGCGGGCAGGCCTTCGACGACGCCCGCCACGCCAGCGGCGACTGGGGCGACGCGGGCATGTTGGCGATCTCCGGGCCGACCGTGCAGAACGTGATCGAGGAGCTCGTGGACCGACACGGCGTCACGCTCGCCAACGACAACGCCGACGACCAGGTCGTCGTCTCCGGTGCCGGACCCGGGCTGGTCGCCCTGGCCGGCGAGGCGCGCGAGCTCGGCCTGCGTGCCGTCCGGCTCGAGACGACCGGTCCCGCGCACTCGCCGTACATGGCGCCCGTCGTTCCGGTCTTCCTAGAGGCCGCCCGCGCCGTCTCGTTCGGCGCGCCGGCGACGCCGGTCTACTCCGGCCTCACGGCCGCGCCGTTCACCGATCCGCCGCAGGAGCTCGCGACGCTCATCACCGGCCGGGTGCGCTGGCGCGAGACGCTCCACGCGCTCGCGGCGCTGTCGCCTACGCACGTCGTCGACACCGGGCCGGCGAGCGCGATGGCGCGTCTGGCCCGCAAGACCGTGCCGGACGTCCCAGCGATCACGCTCGACGACCTGGAGGTCGCCGCATGAGCGACGACGCGACCACGACCGACGCGGGTGCCCGCCCGACCCAGACCGACGGGTCGGTGGACCCCTCGCCCGTCGCCGATACGGATCTCCTCGGCGTTCCGGCCGGGCTGCCGCACCGCGCGACCCTTGCGGGCGTCGGCTATGCGCTGCCGCGCACGGTCTACGACAACGAGACGGTTGCCCGGATGATCAAGGTCGGGCCGGGCTGGATCGAGAAGCGCACCGGCGTCGACGAGCGGCGCTGGGCCGACCAGGACGAGAGCGTGCTCACGCTCGCGAAGGAGGCGTCGGAGAAGGCGATGGAGGCAGCGGGCATGACCGCTGCCGACATCGACCACGTGATCGTCGCGACCTACACCTTCGACCGCATCACGCCGAACGCCGCCCCATTCCTCACGCTGGCCCTGGGCATCGAC
>JAURVW010000267.1 GCA_030655275.1 Solirubrobacteraceae bacterium | reverse complement strand
GCGGCGTAGAACGCGGCCTCGAGGTACTCGAGCGTGAGCGCGTAGTTGAGGATCGCGACGTCGTTCTTCTTCGACTTCTTCGACTTGCTGATCGCGGCCTGGGCCGGCGAGAGCATCGTCTGGAAGAGGCCACCACCGATGAGCAGACCGCCACCGGCGGCTGCACCACGGCGAAGGGCCGTACGGCGATCGAGGCCGGACTGGTTGAACGCGCCGGCATCTTCGGCGACGTTGCGGATGTCGCCTTCCGGGTCGAGGGTTTCGAGGTTGAGGTAGTCAGACATGCTGGGCTCCTTGGGTCGGTGTGGCCCGCTCCCCGATTCGCTTCTCTCCCGCGAATCGGTCGGCTTGCGGACTTGAAGAGGACCGTATGCCCCAATAGGCCGAAAACCCCCTGTTGTCACCGGAACGTAAGGAGATGGTTCGGAGCAGTTCACAGTTCATGAACTGCCCGGGCTTGGCCGAACGCGCCAACCCCACTTTGGGGCTCTCGGACGCAAAACGCCCCGCCCCCGGACGGATCCGAGAACGGGGCGCGCGGAGCGTTCCGCTGGTGCGCATGACCCCGGAACCCACCCGGCCCGGGGTCATGACGCAGGATCAGGCGGCGAGGAAGCCCGTGGCTCCGACGGCCGCGAGCACATCGGCCTCGTTCAGCGCCATGTCGAACGCCGTCGGCGCCGGCGACTTGTCGGCCGAGCCCGGGGCGAAGCCGCCGTTGAGGAAGCGGATCCACGCAGCGTGGCGTGCCTCGACCGAGTGGATCGAGAGCGCCGCGATGATCACGCGACGCTCGCTGAGGTTGCCGCCCTGGCCGGCGTAGGCGGCCACGCCGGTGTCCTCGAGGACCTGGGCCGTCGCGGCGAACTTCTTCTCGTCCTTCACCGCATCGCCGAAGTTGAACTTCGGGGACTGGATCTTCTTGCGGCCGAGCACCGTGCGGAGGGTGTCGACGTGGTCCTGCTCGTGATCGCTCACGACGCGGGCGAAGAAGCGCAGCTTCGGATCCGTGAAGGTGATGTTGCCGAGTGCCTGCTCGTAGAACGCGCTCTCGAGGTACTCGAGCGTGAGCGCGTACTTGAGGACGGCGACATCGTTCGCGGCCGAACGGCGGCCGGGGACGATCGCGGCCTGCGCCGGGGAGAGCATCGGGCCGAACAGCGTGCCTGCACCGATGGTGGCGCCGGCGATCGCGCCCGTGCGGAGCAGGGTGCGACGGTCGGTCATCGCGCCGGCGTCCTCGGCCGCCTGGCGGACGGTGCCGTCGACGTCGATCTGTTCGAGATTGAGATGAGTGGTCATGAAGGTCTCTTCTTGGAAAGTGGGAAGGCGGCGCTAGCCGACGATGAAGTTGGTGGCGGTGACGGCGCGCAGCGTCTGCTTCTCGGTCATCGCGTCGTCGTAGGCCGCCGGGGCCGGGACCGGGTTCTTGCGCGGCAGCGGGAGCGACCACGGGCCGTCGCCGCCGTTGAGGCAGCGGATCCACGACGCGTGACGCGCCTCGACCGAATGGATCGAGAGCGCGGCGACGAGCACGGCGGACTGGAAGATGTTGGTCCCCTGGCCCGCGTACGCCGCGACGCCCGTGTCCTCGAGCACCTGCGCCGTGGCGGCGAAGGTCTTCTCGTCGGTCACGGCCGCGCCGAAGTTGAACGTCGGCGAGGTGATCGCCGCGCTGCCGAGCACGCTCTGGAGCGCTTCGACGTGGGCCTGCTCGTGCGCCCCCGTGGTCTGCGCGAAGAACGCGAGGTTCGGGTTCGTGAACTTGATGTTCGCGTTGGCCTGCGCGTAGAACGCCGCTTCCAGGAACTCGAGCGTGAGCGCGTAGTTCAGGATGGCGGCGTCGTTGCCCTTGGACTTCTTGCCCTTCACGATCGCGGCCTCGGCCGGCGAGAGGATGGAGGAGAAGAAGCCCGTGGTGAGAGCGGCGCCGGCGGCGACGGTTGCACCGCGGCGGAAGGCCGAGCGTCGGTCCAGTGGGGAATCCATGGCTCCGGCGGCGTGGGCGGTCTCGCGGATCGCGCCGTCGCCGTCGATGGCTTCGAGGTTGAGAAGGTCAGACACGTTGGGTCCCTGGGGTTCGTCCACGCGCCCCTGCGGCGCGAAGTGGTCATGGCCTTGCGGCCCATGCCCTTAGAGAACCCGACCCTGAACGTGAGGTACCGGAAACCCGAACAGCGTTCACCGACCGTTCAGTCCGCTGTCGCGTAAGCGTTCAGGGGTGGTCACGTGAATACGCCGCTGGAGGCTGGAGTAAGTGGCTACCTGTGGCGCGCTCGCACTCGTGGGGTGGTCACGCTCGGAGCGTAAGGACGCCGCAACCTTCTCCGCCCCTCGCGCACGCCGAGTCGGGCGCCGCCCCCCCGCGGCGGCGCCCCCCCCC
>JAURVW010000248.1 GCA_030655275.1 Solirubrobacteraceae bacterium | reverse complement strand
TCGTCGACGAGCACGAGGGCGGCCATCACCTGGTCGCCGACGTTGCCGTCGGGGACGGCGTAGACCGCGACCTGGGAGACGACGGGAAGCCGCATCAGGACGCGCTCGATGGGGGCGGCGGCGAAGTTCTCGCCGTCGACGCGCATCCAGTCGGCCGTGCGGCCGGCCAGGTAGATCCAGCCGTCGGCGTCCCTGTAGGCCAGGTCGCCGGACCAGTACATGCCGTGGCGCATCCGCTCGTCGTTGGCCTGGGTGTCGTTGTAGTAGCCCTGGAAGTAGCCGGCGCCGTTGACGTTGACGAGCTCGCCGACGGCCTGGTCCGCGTTGGCGAGAGCACCGCTCTCGTCGAAGACGGCCACCGCACACTCGGTGATCGTCTCGGCGTTGTAGATCGCGACGCCCTCGAGGCCCTGGCCGATCGAGCCACGAGGGGTGCCGGGCGAGCGGGTGACGATGATCGCCAGCTCGGTCGAGCCGAAGCCGTCCATGACGTGGCAGCCGAAGCGCCGGGAGAACTCGTCGATGTCACGGTCGCTGGCCTCGTTGCCGAACGCCACGCGCAGGGTGTTGTCGGCGTCGTCGGGCTGCTCGGGAGTCGCGAGCACGTAGGCCAGCGGCTTGCCGACGTAGTTCATGTACGTCGCCCCGAAGCGTCGTACGTCGGCGAGGAAGCTCGACGCCGAGAAGCGCGCCGGCACGATCGCGGCACCCGCGCCGATGGCCACCGCCCAGCCGGCGACGACGGCGTTGGAGTGGAACAGCGGCATCGAGATGTAGCAGGTGTCCTCGGAGGTCACCGAGAAGCGCTCGACCAGGTTGAGCCCGGAGAAGAGCACCATCAGGTGGGCGACCTGGACGGCCTTGGGCTCGCCGCTGGTGCCCGAGGTGAAGATCATCATGAAGGTGTCCATCGCCTCGACCTCGCGGTGCGGCACGAGGGCTGCGGTCTCGACAGGCTCGACCAGCGGGGCCACCAGCTCGTCGGTGTCGAGCACGCGGATGCCGGACAGGTCGAGCCCCTCGAGCAAGGCGCGGTGCTCGGCGTTGACGACGAGGATCTGGCAGTCGGAGCGTCGTACGTCGGCGAGCAGAGCCTCACCACGGCGCGTGGTGTTGATGCCGCAGAGCACGTAGCCACCCAGTGCGGCCGCGGCCATCGAG
>JAURVW010000171.1 GCA_030655275.1 Solirubrobacteraceae bacterium | reverse complement strand
GGCGACGCTCGCCAACCGGCTCGTCGGCAATGCGGAGGGCGCGGCGGTCCTGGAGACGACGCTGCGCGGCCCCGTGCTGCGCTTCGCGGCCCCGGCGACGCTCGCGCTCACGGGGGCCGAGGTCGAGGCGGTGGTCGACGGGCGGCCGGTCGCGATGCACTCGCCGTTCCGCGTCCCGCTCGGTGGCGAGCTGCAGGTCGGGACGGCGCGGCGGGGTCTGCGCACCTACGTCGCGGTGCGCGGCGGCATCGACGTGCCGCTCGTCTTCGGGAGCGCCAGCGCCGACCAGCTCACCGGGCTCGGGCCCGCGCCGTTGCAGGCCGGTGATCGTCTCGACCTCGGGGCGCAGGCGCTCGACGCACCGGCCGTCGACGTCGCGCCCGTCGCGGCGCTCGAGGCGCGCGCCGTGCTGCACGTCGTTCCCGGACCGCGCGACGACTGGTTCGCCCCCGACGCCCTGACGGCGCTGCTCTCCGGCGTGTTCACGGTCGGCGCGCAGGTCGACCGCATCGGCGCGCGGATGCGGGGTCCGTCGCTGCCGCATCGCGGCGATCAGGAGCTGCGTTCCGAGGGCGTCGCCCGAGGGTCGCTCCAGGTGCCGCCGTCCGGCGACCCGATCCTGTTGCTCGCCGACCACCCGACCACCGGCGGCTATCCGGTGATCGCCGTCGTCACCGAGGCCGACCAGTCGCGCGCCGGCCAGTTGCGGCCCGGCGACGAGGTGCGCTTTCGGCTCCGACCCGGCCAGCCCGGGGTGCCGCGCAGCGAGCATTTCGCGTAATCACGGACGGGCGGCCCTGCCCGGCCGCAAAGGATTTGGGCACGCGCACGAGCGACCGCGACGGAGGCCTGCCCACAGACCTCGGAGCCGGGCGGATCCATTGGTTCCTTGCTACGCGGTCGCTCGATTGCGGGCTCCGGTCGCCGTGACGGCCGTCGCGAGCGCAAACCTCTCGGACGCTTGCTGGGTGCACCTTCGCGCCCTCGAGCCCCGCGGACAAGGACGGCCCACGGTCAGGTGCGGCCAGTGCGCGGATGCGGAAGCCCCGGTTTCCAGGGCAGTCTCGTTGACCCGCCTTGCCCGGTCGCATCAGTGGTAATCGCGTTGCTTGATACGGTTGGTGGTGGACAGAGGTCCGTGTGACGGGCGACCATCGAGGTCGGAGGCACGCAGACTTCGTGCTTGCTACTTCAAACCATTTCGTCAATGAAGGACGAACACCCAGTGCAGCAGCCCCTTGTGTCAGGTCGGTGCCTCGGCAGCACCGGCGACGGCCTCCCCTCCCCGGGACTTCGTGTCGCCCGCCGTTCGATCGTGGACGGCCGATGAGCACCGGAGAGTTCACGCCCCAGCGTGATCCCGCGCCCCAGCGCCGAGATCCCTTGGGCAACATCGCGCGCCGCATCGTGCAGCTCCAGAAGGAGTACTCGGGCAAGGGCCCGACGAAGATCCGCGCCCACCAGAACGACGACATGGTCGTGGTGCTGATGCGCGACGTGTACACCACCGTCGAGCAGACCCTCGCCCGTGAGGGGCAGGAGGAGGCGGTGCTCACCCAGCGCCATGCCTTCCAGCAGGTGATGAACGAGCGGTACATCGCGGTGATCGAGGAGGAGACCGGTCGAAAGGTCTCCGCCTTCATGAGCACGAACCATCACGACCCGGATCTCTCGGTGGAGATCTTCGTGTTCGAGAGCGACGACGAGGCCGCCACCCGTCTCGCCGCCGAAGAAGACCCGAACACCTAGTCCGCCGGTCCACGCGCGGACTCAGGTCTCATGCCCCTGGGCGGCACTGCCGACCCAGTCGGCATGAACGAGTCCCATCCGTGGCGCGACGGATCCCAGACGATCCTCTTCGTGCTGGCCATGCCCGTCGTCCTACTCCTCGCGTACGTCGTCGAGCACCTCGTCGGATGGGCCTCATACGCGACGGCCGACGCGCGGGAGCGGCGCCGCCAGCGGTTCCACCTCCTCGCGGTCGGATCGGTCGTGACCCTCGTCGTGGGCATCGGCACCGGTGATCCCACGCCCACGCTGATCGTCGCCG
>JAURVW010000243.1 GCA_030655275.1 Solirubrobacteraceae bacterium | reverse complement strand
GCGCGAGGGCGACGGCGAGGAGATGTTCGTGGGTCCCCGCACCACGGCGGGCGACCGCCGGTGAGGCCGGTCGCGCCCGCGGACCTGATCGCGGACGGTCTCGAGGACCTCGTGGTTCGTCTCGGGCGTACGCCCGGGACGGACCCCGAGGCCCTCGCTCTGGCCCGGCGGCTCAGCACACTCGCGTCGGGCCTCGACGGCTACCTGCGCGAGAGCACGAGTCCCGAGTCGGCCGACCTGGAGGCCCTCGCCGCCGCGACGCGCGACCACCAGTGGGACGGGCATCTCGAGGCCGAGATGCTGTCGGGTCACGTCGAGGGCCAGTTCCTCGCATTCCTGACCCGGGCGACCGGGGCCCGCCGGGTGCTCGAACTCGGTCTCTTCACGGGGTACTCGGCGCTCGCGATCGCCGAGGCATTGCCCGCCGACGGGCGCCTGGTCGCGTGCGAGCTCGACGAGGGTGTCGCCGCGATGGCGCGTGGCCTGCTCGACCGCTCGCCCGCGGGGGAACGGATCGCGATCGAGATCGGACCGGCGGCGGAGACGTTGGCCCGGCTCGGCGGCGGGGGAGCACCGTTCGACCTCGTGTTCATCGATGCCGACAAGGCCGGGTACGTCGACTACCTGGAGGCGGTGCTGGGCGGCGGACTGCTCGCCGAGGGTGGCGTGATCTGCGTCGACAACACCCTCATGCAGGGCGAGCCCTGGACGGGCGAGCCGCGCACCGTCAACGGCGAGGCGATCACGCGCTTCAACGCCGTCGTCGCGGCCGACGACCGCCTGCGTCAGGTGGTCCTGCCCCTCCGCGACGGGCTCACCCTCATCCAGCGCGTATGAGCACGGCGCGCAACCGAGCGAAGTCCGCGGGGGCGCTGGCGCTCCTGACCGTGGCGCTGCCCGCGAACCTCGCGCTCACGGCGGTGGCGCTCACGGCGGTGGCGCTCGCGGTCGGCACGCGACGCGGGGGCGTCCGAACGCTCGTGCCAGGCCGGGCCGCCGCGCCGTCGCCGTCCGCTGGCTCGACGGGGTCACCGGTCGACGCCCGGACCGCGCGTCGCCGTACCGTCCTGATCAGCGGCGGCAAGATGACGAAGTCGCTCGCGCTCGCCCGGGCGTTCGCCGCCGACGGACACCGCGTCGTGCTCGCCGAGACGGCCGCCTACCGCTGGACCGGTCATCGCTTCTCCCGCGCCGTCGACGCGTTCCACGTGATTCCGGCGCCCGACGATCCGGGATATGCGGACGCGCTCGCCTCCTTGGTGCGGGCCGAGGGCGTCGACCTCTACGTGCCGGTCTGCAGTCCGCTCTCGAGCATCTACGACGGCGCCGCCCGCACGCAGCTCGACGGGCTCTGCGAGGTCCTGCATCCACCCGAGGCGATCGTTCGCACCGTCGACGACAAGGCCGCCTTCGCCGAGGCCGCCCGCTCCTTCGGCCTCGCCGTCCCGGAGAGCCACCGCATCACCGATCCCTCGCAGGTGACGGAGTTCGACTTCGCCGCCAGCCCGGGTCCCTTCGTGCTCAAGAGCATCGCCTACGACCCCGTCCGCCGACTCGACCTCACGCGCATCCCGCTCGCGACGCCGGAGGCGACACGGGCCCATGTGGCATCGCTGCCGATCAGCGAGTCGAACCCGTGGGTGATGCAGGCGTTCGCCGAAGGCGAGGAGTACTGCACCCACACCGTGCTGCGGGACGGGCGCGTGACGGTGCACTGCGTCTGCGCGTCGTCGGCGGTCCAGCTCAACTACGAGGCCGTCCGGATGCCGGCGATCGACGCGTGGGTCGAGCGATTCGCGGAGGGCATCGGGGCGACGGGCCAGCTCTCCTTCGACTTCATCGTCGACGCCGCCGGCGAGGTCCGCGCGATCGAATGCAACCCACGCACCCACAGCGCCGTGACGATCTTCCACGACCATCCGGAGCTCGCCCGGGCCTATCTCGGTGAGGTCGACGAGGCCATCGCACCGCGACCCGGAAGCCGCCCGACCCTCTGGCTCTACGAAGAGCTCTGGCGCATCCTGCGTGGGCACGAGCCACTGGCCGCGCTGGGTCGCATCCTCCGCGGCAAGGACGCGATCTTCGCCTGGGACGACCCGCTGCCGTTCCTGCTGGTGCACCACCTTCAGATCCCCTCGCTGCTGGTCCGCCGGCTCGTGCGGGGCACGCCCTGGCACCACATCGACTTCAACATCGGCAAGCTGGCCGAGCCGGGAGGCGACTGACGGTGGCCCGACGCGTCCTGCACCTCACCGGCTCACCGACGAGCCCGTTCTGGGCCGACCTCTCGCGGCTCTACGCCAGCGACTGCCTGGCCGTCACGCGCGACCTGCCAGGCATCGAGACGACCATCGCCTGGGTGAGCCCCGACGGGAGCTGGCGCTTTCCGGCGGACCTCGACCCGGCCACCATCGAGGCCGCGCCCGCGATGACGCTCGCGGGCGCGGTCGCCCGCATCGCGGCCGAGCGGATCGACGTGATGGTGCCGCAGCTGTTCTGCCGGGCCGGCATGACGGCGTACCGCGCGCTGTTTGACGTGCTCACGATCCCGTACGTGGGCAACACGGCCGAGGCGATGGCGATCGGGGCCGACAAGGCCCTCGCTCGCGCCATCGTCGCGGCGGCCGGCGTTCGCGTGCCCGACGGTGAGGTGGTCGAGGCCGACGGGCGGCCGACGATGGCGCCGCCGGTGGTCGTCAAGCCGGTCGACGCCGACAACTCCACGGGCGTGTCGCTCGTCTCCCACGCCGCCGAGCTGCCCCGGGCGATCGACGAGGCACGGCGCCACGGGCCTCGCGTCCTCGTCGAACGATTCGTCCCCCTCGGCCGCGAGGTGCGGTGCGGTGTCCTCGATCTCGGCGACGGACCGGTCGCGCTGCCGATCGAGGAATACCGGCTCGATCCGCGCGCCGGCATCAGGACCTTCGCCGACAAGATCAGCGAAGTCGAGCCAGGCGCGCTGCGCCTCCAGGCAAAGGGCGAGGAGCACGCCTGGATCGTGCCGACGTCCGATCCGGCGGTCGAAGCTGTCCAGACCACTGCGCTGCGCTGCCATCGGGCGCTCGGCTGTCGGGACTACGGCCTCTTCGACTTCCGCATCGACCCGGACGGGCAGCCGTGGTTCATCGAGGCGGGGCTCTACTGCTCCTTCGCCGAGCAGAGCGTGGTCTCGACGATGGCGCGCGCCGCCGGCTGGACCACGGCCGACCTCTTCCGTGCGTGCGTGGAAACGGCCGCCGGCCGCGCCGGCGCTGCACCAGCCGCCCGCGATGCGGCCCACCCGCCGCGCGACGGGATCGAGTCGACGACATGAAGGAGACGGGGATGGACATCACGCCGACGGGCGCGCTCGGTGCGCGCGTGAAGGGGCTGGCGATCGGCCCGCTCGACGAGGCCGTGACGACGCGGCTTCGGCTCGCCCTCGCCGAACACGGCGTGCTCGCCTTTCGCGACCCGTCCGCCGACGACGCCGCCTTCACGGCGTTCATGGACAGCTTCGGCCCGGCCGTGTTCACCGACGGGGAGACGCCGGTCGCCGGGCACCCGACCCTCAACGTCGTGAGCAACGTGGGGCGCACCACCCCGCCGCGCAGCGTCTTTCACATCGACACGAGCTACGTCTCGACGCCGCCCGCCTATACGGCACTCCGCGCGGTCCAGTTGCCGGAGGAGGGCGGCGAAACGGTCTTCAGCGATCAGTTCGAGGCCTACGACCGCTTGGGCGACGACACCAGGCGCCGCCTCCGCCATGCGCTCGTGACCCACGAGGCGAGCGGCATGGCGATCCCGGACGGCGAGGAGCGGCGCGCCCGTCATCCGCTGTTCCTGAGACACGCCCACGTCGACCGCACCTCGCTGTACCTCTCCACGCCAGCACGCTGCACGGAGGTCTCAGGGCTCGACGCCGAGCACGCCCGAGCCGAGATCGAGGCGCTCTACGAACACTCCATCGCGCCGCCGTATGCGCTGCGGCACCGCTGGGTGCAGGGCGACGTCGTCATCTGGGACAACCGCCGCACGCTGCATCGCGCCGATCACTCCGGGGTCGTGGGCGACCGCGTCCTGCACCGAGCGATGAGCATCGACGCCGCGGCCTGAACGCCCACACACGGGCCCATCGAA
>JAURVW010000230.1 GCA_030655275.1 Solirubrobacteraceae bacterium | reverse complement strand
CAGCGGGCCGTGGGTGATCGACAGCGTCGCGGTGGTCTCGGCGACCGTGTGCGGCGTGCCGGGCTCCTCGACGGGACCCTCGATGTGCGCGCCCATGCGGCGGGCGATGTGGACGAAGCCGGCGCGGGTCCAGTTCGTGGAGACCTCGTCCACGTCGACCCGTGAGCCGGGCACGATCAGCGCCGCAGCGATCGGAAAGGCGGCCGAGGACGGGTCGCCGGGGACGCGCTGGTCGCCGAGGGCGATCGCGTCGGTGGTGCGGATCGTGATGCGGTCGCCGTCGCGCGTGAGCGGGGCACCGGCCGCGGCGAGCATGCGCTCCGTGTGGTCGCGGCTGGCGATCGGCTCGATGACGGTCGTCTCGCCCTCGGCGACGAGGCCGGCGATGAGCACGCAGCTCTTCACCTGGGCGCTCGCCATCGGCAGCGTGTACTCGATGCCCCGGAGCGTGCCGCCGGTGATGGTGACCGGCGCGTACTTCTCGTTCGTGGCCTCGAGCTGGGCGTCCATCAGGCGCAGCGGATCGATCACGCGGCCCATCGGACGGGTGCGGATCGACGCGTCGCCGTCGAGCGTGACCGTCAGACCCCGGACGCCGGCGATCCAGCCGGAGATGAGGCGCAGCAGCGTGCCTGCGTTGCCGACGTCGACGACTCCGTCCGGGGCGGTGAGGCCGCGCAGGCCGACGCCGTCGATCACCACGGTGTCGCCGTCGCGGGTGACCGTCGCGCCGAGCGCCTCGACGGCGGCGAGCGTGGAGAGGGTGTCCTGCGCGACGAGATAGCGCTCGATCGTGGTGCGCCCGACGCTCATCGCGGCGAACATCGCGCAGCGGTGGGAGATCGACTTGTCCGGCGGGCAGAGCACCCGACCGAGCAGCGGGCCCTGGGCGGGCTCGATGGTCGTGGTGGTGGGGTTCGCGGAGAGACTCATGAAGCGGAGGAGGTGCGGGCGTCGTCGAGCGTGATCTGGGCGCCGCGGGCACGGCGGGCGTCGTCGAGCCGTTCGCCGCCGACGACCTCGATGCCGAGCTCGGCCAGGAGCGCGAGGGCCGCACCGGACTGCTCGAGCGGGCACCAGAGCGCGACCATGCCGGTCGCGCCGCCGGGCAGCGGGGCGACGGAGAGGTCGGCGATGTTGACGCCCTCCTTCGCGAAGGCGAGGGCCAGCTCGGCGATCGCGCCCGGACGGTTGGGGACGACGGTGCGCAGCTCGACGAGCTCGTCGCCCGTGAGGGCCTTGTCGACGATCAGCCGGCGAAGATCGGCGGTGTCGGACTGCCAGCCCTCGAGGTCCTCGTTGGCCTTGATCCGGCGACTGACGTCCGACAGGCGCTCGATCACGCGGTCGATCTGGCCGGCGAGGGCGTCGCGGTTGGCCGAGTAGATGCCGGCCCAGAGGACGGGGTTGGCACCGGCGACGCGGGTCACGTCGCGGAAGCTCGGGCCGGTCGCGGGGACGGCCTGGTCGTCGCCGCGGGCCTCCCCCACCTGCTCGACGAGCACGTTGGCCAGCACGTGCGGGAGGTGGGAGACCGTCGCCATGAGGCGGTCGTGCGTGAGGGCGTCGATCGTGGTCGGACGGGCGCCGAGCTGGCTCACGAACCGGTGGACCTGCTCGAAACGCGTGCCGTGGCTGCGCTCGTGCGGCACGAGGTACCAGGTGGAGCCATCGAAGAGGTCGGCGCGGGCGTAGTGCACGCCGGAGCTCTCCGAGCCGGCCAGCGGATGCCCGGCGACGAGGCGACCGTCGTGGCCTGCCGCGTCGATCACGGGTCGTTTGACGGAGCCGACATCGGTCACCGCGCACTCGTCCGGTGCGGCCCGCAGCACCTGCTGGATCACCTCGGGGAGCCGGCCCATCGGCGCCGCGACGACCACGAGATCGGCGTTGTGGACGGCGGCTTCGAGCGTCGGCGCGGTCTCGTCGATCGCGCCGATGCTCACCGCGGACTTCAGCGTGGCCGCGCTGGGATCCCAGCCGACCACGCGCACGTCCTGCAGGCGGGCACGCGCGGCCAGACCGACGGATCCGCCGATCAGCCCGACGCCGATCAGCGCGATCCGCATGGCCTGCCCCTCGGGTGGTCCGGGTCGCCTAGGAGGCGACCGGCGCGACCGAGATGGTCTTGCCGGCGAGGGCGGCTGCCTGCTCGACCTTCTTCACGAAGCCGTCGAACTCGGAGAGGCGCAGGGCCTGCGGACCGTCGCAGACGGCCTCCTCCGGGTGCGGGTGCACCTCGACGATGATGCCGTCGGCGCCGGCCGCGGCCGCGGCGAGGGCCATCGGCTCCACGTGGTGACGCTTGCCGGCCGCATGGCTCGGGTCGACGATCACCGGGAGGTGCGTGCGCTCCTTGAGGACCGGGATCGCGAGGAGATCGAGCGTGAAGCGGTAGGCGTTCTCGAACGTGCGGATGCCGCGCTCGCAGAGCATCACGTTCGTGTTGCCCTCCTTGAGGATGTACTCCGCGGCGAGCAGCAGCTCGTCGAGCGTGGCGGAGAGGCCGCGCTTGAGGAGCACCGGGCGGCCGGCCTTGCCGAGCTCGGCCAGCAGCGTGTAGTTCTGCATGTTGCGCGCGCCGACCTGGATCACGTCGGCGACCTCGAGGATCGGATCGAGCTCACGGAGGTCCATCAGCTCGGTGACGATCGGGAAGCCCGTCGCGTCCTTGGCCTCCTGCAGGATCTTGAGGCCGTCGCGGCCGAGGCCCATGAAGGAGTACGGGCCCGTGCGGGGCTTGTACGCGCCGCCGCGGAACATCGTGATGTCGAGGCCGTTCTCGATGAAGTACTCGGCGGTGCCGACGGTCTGCTCGCGGCTCTCGACCGTGCACGGACCGGCCATGAGGGCGAAGTGGTCGCCACCGACCTTGCGGCCGCCGATCTCGAAGACGGAGCTGCCGGTGTCGGAGAGCTGCGTCGAGGCGAGCTTGTACGGCTTGGCGATCGGGACGACGCGGTCGACGCCCGGATCCTCCTCGAGGCCGAGGTTGGCGACCTTCTCGTCGTGCTCGGAATCGCCGATGGCGCCGATCACGGTGAGGGTCTCGCCACGGGACACGTGCTCACGTGCGCCGGTGGACTTGATTCGGTCGATCACGTTCTGGATCTCGCCGTCGGTGGCGGCGGGCTTCATGACGATCATCATCGGGGCTGTTTCCTTGGGAAAGAGGGAGAGGTGCTGGTGCGTTCTGGGGTATGCGGCACTCGGGGATCAGCGCCGCGCGCGCCGGTTCAGCGCGCTGCGGCGGTCCCGAGTACCCGGGGAAATCGCCAGCCCTGATATCGCAAGGGGTGGTGCCGATGATGCATCGATGCAGCCATGTCCGCCCAACAGCCTAGAGGACCGGCGGACCTGGAGGTCAGGTAGCCGGAATCGCTAGCGGACAAGCCGGATCTTGAGCGACGCCCGTCCGCTCTTGCGGCCGACGACGTCGGTTGCCGCCGTCACCGTCACGACCACCGGCCGGCTGGCCTTCACGGTCGACTTCAGCTGGGCCCTGCACGACGGCTTCAGCTTGAGGCGCAGGGTCTTCGCCCCGCCCTTCCCCACGTTGGCGCCCGAGCCGAGCGTGAGACATTTGCTGTCGAAGAGGCTCCAGGCGGCGTTGGGCGTGACGCCCGTGACGCCGACGGCGCAGTGGCCCGCCGCCCCCATCCGACACGTCACCGGGATGCCCTTCGCCTTCGTGATCGCCGCGACCGTCTTCGTCTTCGTGGCGATCTTCGGCTTCACGGCGGCCTTGGCGGTCTTGAAGAGCTGCGGGTAGGCGTTGAGCTCGGGGGTCCACGTCTTGGGTGGCTCGCAGTCGCCGGCGCCGACCGGGCTTCGGTAGGCCAGCTGGTAGCGGGTTCCCCACGCGCCCTTGGCCGAGAGGCGGGCGCGGTAGACGGGCGTACGGGTCTTGCAACCGCGGCCGATCGACTGGCCGTACCACGTGGCGACGAGCGTGCCGCGCGGATCGCTGGCGAGGTCGAAGCCGCCCTGGTCCTCGACCGTGCCCAGTGCGTCGACGGGTCGCACGGCCCATTTTCCGCCGACCTGGGTCGCGGTCCAGATCGCGGCCGCCGGGCGCTGCTTGAGCGTCGATGCCGTCGCCCCGAGCCGGTTCCAGATCAGGACGGGCGCCTTCGCCTTCGTGAAGCCGATGGTCATCGAGGCGAGCTGGCCGGCTCCGCGCCGCCCGGAGAACGTCTCGCGGGAGGCGGGCTCGGGCAGGATGCCGCTCGAGAGCGCGCGGCCGGTGGCATCGAAGGCCGCGTAGGCGGGCGAGTTGCCCGAGCCTGCGATCACGTGGATGCGGCCGTCGGGGCCGAAGACGGGGCGTCCGCTTGCCGAGATCGGCACGGGCGCGCCCCAGGCGCCGCTGGCCGGCTTGAAGGCGAAGCCCTGGAAGCTCGCGCCCCACCAGGTGACGGCGATGTCGCCCTTCAGGCTCACCGCGAGCCGTGGGCTGTTGCAGTACTCCGTCTCGCTGGCGAACACACGCGCAACCGGTCCCCACGTGCCGGCAGCGTTGCGGGCTCGCGAGAGCATCCCGGCGCCGGAGGTCTCGGCGCTCGAAGCGCTGCTCACGTACGCGCACCAGACGACTGTCGCCGTGCCATCGGCGGCCACGCCGATGGTGGTGTCGGCTGCGCCGATGCGCTGGCCGGCGGGCATGTCGAGCGGGGCGACCTCGGGCTTCGACCACGCGCCGCCGGCGGGCCGCCGGGCGAGGTACACGGCGTCGGCGGTGGCGCCGGGCGTCGCGAGGCTCCAGAAGAGGGTCGTGGTACCGGCCGCGTCGGTTCGTAGGCCCCAGATGCCGGGCTTGGCGCCGACCGAGCGCTGACGGGTGAGCAGCACGGGCTTCGACCATTTGCCACCGGTCCTGCGCTGGGCGGTTTGGATCTCGACGCCGTCGGGCGCGAGGCTGTTGAACCAGGCGGCGTTCTCGAGGCCGCGGCCGTCGCTCTGGATCGAGGCCGATGACGGCACCACGGCGCGCGGCGCGGCCGCGGCCGAAGCGGCGGGCGCGCCGATCAGCAGGAGACCTGCAACGGCGAGGACCGCAGCGGCGATATGGCGGGGGAAGACTGCCAGCGCGGCCCGAAGGGCGGCGATGGACCGGATGTCGGGGGTCACGTCGCCAGGTCATCGGACGAGCTCCCAGGGACTGAACCTTTGCCGTCGCTGGGACGAACACGTGCAACCAGCCCGCCTAAGGCGAGTCTCGACGGCTGCGGCCGCTCGGCTGCGTTCGGAGGTCGGCCGATCCCGGCGATACGGTCCGCCCCGTGCCCAGCGTCTACGTCGCCAGCCCCCTCGGCTTCTCCCCCGCCACCCGCGGGTACTACGACGAGGTGCTCCTGCCCGCCGTCGCCGCGGCCGGGTGGACGATCCACGATCCGTGGGCCGATCTCGACGGCTCGGTCGATGCGAGCTTCGCAGAGGCGAAGTGGCTCGGCCCCGAGTCTCGCCTCGCGGCGCTCCGGCAGATCAACCGCTCGCTCGGCCAAGCCAACGAGGACCTGATCCGCACCGCCGACGCCCTCTTCGCCGTCCTCGACGGCACCGACGTGGATTCCGGTACCGCGGCCGAGATCGGCTTCGCCGCCGCCCTGGGCAAGCCCACCATCGGCCTGCGCCTCGACATCCGCAGCACCGGCGACAACGACGGCACCGTCGTCAACCTCCAGGTGCAGCACTTCATCGAGACCCGCGGAGGCAAGGTCTTCACCGAGCTCGACGAGGCGGTCGCAGCGCTGGCGGCGCTGAAGGTCTAGCCGCCGCCAGCGACACGGGCGGCGCCTGCGACACGGGCGACGCCTGCGGGCCATGCGTGCGATGCACCCTATTCCGTGTCGTAAATTCATCTGCGAGCTGCAGATGAATTTGCGAACCGATCGGACCGCGCGCCGCCAGGGACAGCTCGCGCAGGCCTCGCGACGAGGGCCGCAGCCCTAGCTAGCCCTACTTGCTGATCGCGTTCAGCAGGCGCGCCTGCTCCTCGGGTGTGCCCGTGGAGATCCGCAGGCGGCCCGGTTCGCCGAGGGCAGTGCCGGCGCGCACGAGCACGCCGACTTCGCGCAGGTCGGCGACGAGCTTTGCCTCGGCGGCCGTCTTGTCGGCGGCCGGGAGACCGTCGACGCCGGGGAGCTGGGCCCAGACGAAGTTGGCCTCGGGCTGGGAGACGGAGAAGCCGGCGGCGCTCAGACCCTCGGCGAGTTGGTCGCGGGCGGCGACCTGGCTGCTCACGCGCCGGTCCAGGATCTCCGGGCGCTCGAGCATCGCGACGGCGGCGGTCTGCGCGAGATGGTTGAGGTAGAACGGCTGGCGGATGCGGTCGGTCGCCTCCACGGGCTCGACGCTGCCGAACAGGCCGTAGCCCACCCGGAGGCCGCACAGCCCGTGGGCCTTGGAGAAGGTGCGCAGCAGGACGACGTTGGGCAGCTCCGCGACGAGTGGCAGCAGTTCCTCGGGGCCGCAGACGTCCGAGAACTCCACGTAGGCCTCGTCGATGAGCACGCACACGTCCTTCGGGACGGCGCGCGCGAAGTCGGCGATCACCTCGGCGGGCAGCGCGGTACCCGTCGGGTTGTTGGGGTTGCAGACGATCACGAGGCGCGTCTCGGGGCGGATCGCGGCCAGCAGCGCGCCGAGGTCGTGCTCGTCGCCGTCGAGCGGGACGCGCGTCTCCTCGGCACCGGTGAGCTGCGCGAGCATCGGGTAGACCGAGAACGACGGCCAGGCATACGCGAGGTGCGCGCCCGGCTCCAGGATCGCCTGGCCGAGCGCGATGAGCAGATCGCACGAGCCGTTGCCCAGACCGATCTGCGACGGCGGCACGCCCGTCAGACCCGACAGCGCGCCGCGCAGTTCCGCAGCACCCGGATCCGGGTACCGGTTGATGCCGGAGGCCGCCTCGGCGACGACTTCCGCGACGAGCGGATCGAGCGGCTCGGGACCCTCGTTCGACGCCATGAGCGCGACGGTGTCAGGCAGGCGGTAGCCGCCGGCCTTCGGGTACTCACCGACGCGATCGAGCGTGGCCGCGAACCGCAGTCCGCTGCCTTGGGTCTCGGGGGTGCTCATTGCGCAGCTTCCAGATCGGCGCGCAGGGCGCGGGCTTCGTGCAGGTAGACGTGGCGGGCCTTGTGATCGGCGGGCGCGTACGTGTGGAGCAGGATCCGCACGGCCTTCGGCAGCGAGCCGGGCACCGGGATCTCCTGGGTGCACAGCAGCGGCACCTGGTCGAAGCCGATTTGGCGGGCGGCGACGGCCGGGAACTCGGCGTCGAGATCCGCCGTCACCGTGAAGATCGCGCTCACGATATCCGTGGTCTGCAGCGCGTTGCGCTCCATCAGCGCCTCGAGGAGCTCGACCGTGCGGGAGAGGATCGCCTCGCGCTCGTTGGCCTCGACGCTCGTCGCGCCGCGCAGCGCGATCAGCCGCTGGCTTGCCCAGGCAGGCTCCGCGGGGGTCGGGGCGTCCGTCGACTCAGGCACGGGCGGCATGTTACGAGAGGAGGAGATCCGCCGGGTCGATGACGTCTCCTGCGCGCTCGATCGATGCTCTCCCCCGCCTTCCCCCGGAACGCGACGTGGGCTCCGACCGACCGTACGGTGCGGCCATGCACACCGCCGCCACCCTTCCGGCCATCGAGCTACGAGCCCGCCCCCTGAAGCAGCTCGCCTACCTCGCCGGCTCGGTCGGGTTCGTCCTCACCGGTGCTTGGATGGCCACCTCGACCAGCATCTCAATCCCGTACCGGCTCTGGGGCGTGGCCGGCGTGCTCTTCTTCGGGCTGTGCGCCGTCGAGGTGCTCAGGAACATCGTGGTCGCGCGCGGCCGGGTCGTCACGCTCTCGGCCAAGGGCCTCACGGCCCATCGGGTCAGCGCGAGCGTGGTGCCGTGGGAGGCGATGACCGGTTTCTCGGTCGGCATCTCCGACCGCCACCGATGGTTGGAGGTGCGCGTCACGCCCGAGACCTGGACCCGCATGCAGGTCGCTCGCTGGCTGCGGCTCATCTCCAGCCGCCGCGCCACCCCGCGTTTCACCATCACCGCGCAGGCGACCGACGTCAGCTTCCAAGAGCTCGAGGCGATCGTCCGCTGGTACCACGGCAGGGCGACGGGCACGTCGCTCGTGAACGGCGCGCCACCGATCGACCTGACCCGGTTCGCCGAGCTCGCGCCCGTTGCTGCCTGACGCGAAGCGACCCCGATGCGGGGTCACTTCGGACCGCGCGACCCGGCGACCTGACTCGAACGTCAGCCCCGTCCGGTAAACCACGTCGATGCCATCGAGACGCCGCCGGACGCTGATCGCCGCCGCCGCACTGGCGCTGATGCTCATCGGCCTGCTCGCCTGGCAGGCGCTCTCCGGCAGCGGCGCCGCCGTGATCGGCTGCCAGGTGCTCGCGATGACCACGGTCGCCTACGGCCCCTACCTCGTGTGGCGCCATCGCCACCCGAGGGAGCCCGACGACGACGGTCGCTAGTCGCGGCGGCGCATCCGCTCGTCGCGGTTGCGCTGCTGTTCGGCCTGCTTCTCGGCCGACCGCTTGGCCTGCGCGCGACGCCCGCCCTGGCCCTTCTCGCGGATCCAGTCGCCCTTCTCGGCGCTCTGGTCCTCGGCCTTCGCCGCCTCGGCGAGTTTGCGGAGCGAGTCGACCTCCTGGGCCTTGAGGCGACGGACGTCGCCCTCGTGCAGGTGACCGAGGTCGAGCGTGCCGAACCGAACCCGCTGGAGATCCTTCACGGGGTGGCCGATCGCCTCGCACATGCGGCGAACCTGGCGGTTGCGGCCCTCGCGGAGGGTGATCGCGAAGTGCGCGGGACCGTGCTGCTCGGCCTCGGCGGGCATCGTCCAGCCGTCGTCGAGTTCGACGCCACGGCGCAGCGTCTCCACGTCGCGGCGGGAGATCGGCGGGTGCGCGATCCGCACCTCGTAGGTCTTGGGCACCTCGAACGAGGGATGCGTGAGCTTGTGGGCGAGGTCGCCGTCGTTCGTGATCAGCAGCAGCCCGGAGGAGTCGATGTCGAGGCGGCCGACGGGGTAGACGCGCCCGGCCTCGGGCGGCGCGAACTCGGTGACGGTCGGGCGGCCCTGCGGGTCGTAGCTCGTGGAGACGACGCCGACGGGCTTGTTGAGGGCGTAGACGACGAGCTGGCGATCGTCCTCGAGCGTGCCGACGAGCTCACCGTCGACGTAGACCTTCTGCCCCGGTTCGACGAAGAACACGGGCGTGGTGATCAGCGAGCGGCCGACGTGCACGCGGCCCTGGACGATCAGGTCTTCCGCGGCGCGGCGTGAGGCGACACCGGCGTGCGCGAGGTACTTGGCGAGACGCATTCCCCACCGAGAGTACGGACGCGGCGGGGCCGGCGGAGCGACGCTGCGATCGGTCCGGCGCACGGAAGCCCTGCACGGGCGCGCCGCCCTGTCACCATGGGGGCGTGGATCTCAAGCTTCTGGAGGAGACGCTCGACGACCTCGGCGAACCCGGCTACCGCTTCGACCAGGTGTGGGGCTGGACGGCGAAGGGCGTCGCGTCGTACGACGAGATGGGCAACGTGCCCGCCTCCGTGCGCGCCGCACTCACCGAGCGCGTGCCCTTCTCGACCCTCGAGCTCACCGACCAGCAGGTCTCTCAGATCGACGGCACGGTGAAGGCGCTCTTCCACACCACGAAGGACCGTCGCCCGGTCGAGGCCGTGATGATGAGCTTCAAGGACGGGCGTTCGTCGCTCTGCCTCTCGTCGCAGTCCGGCTGCCCACTCACGTGCACCTTCTGCGCGACGGGCACGATGAAGTTCGGCCGCAACCTCACGCACAGCGAGATCCTCGACCAGGCCCTGCACTTCCGCCGGATGCGGGCCGTCGACCACGTCGTGTTCATGGGCATGGGCGAGCCGATGATGAACATCGACAACGTCCTGGCGACCTGCGCGAAGCTGCCGGACGTCGGCGTCACGAATCGCCGCACGGCGATCTCGACCGTGGGCTGGCTCCCGGGCATCGAGCGCCTCATCGACGAGAAGATGCCCGTACGCCTGGCGCTCTCGCTCCACGCGCCCGACTCCGAGCTGCGATCACAGATCATGCCGGTCAACGAGCGGTACGACATGGAGGCCGTCCTGGAGGCCTGCACCCGCTACGGCGAGAAGACGAACCGCGACATCTTCATCGAGTACGTGATGCTCGAGCGCACGAACGACGAGATCTTCCAGGCCCACCAGCTCGGTCGGCTGCTCGATCCCAAGCGCTTCAAGGTGAACCTGATCCCGTACAACCCGACGGGTTCGATCTACGACGCGTCCTCGCGCCAGCAGATCCACGACTTCCGCACGGTGCTCGAGGGCTATGGCCTGCGCACCACGGTGCGCGTGAACCGCGGCCGCGACATCGACGGGGCCTGCGGTCAGCTCGCCGCGAAGGCGATGGCCGACGCCGACGATCCGGCTGCCGCCGACGAGCGCGCCGCTGCGGCGATCGACGCCGCCGCCTGAGTCATCCCGCCGGGCCGTCCATCGGTCGAGGAACATCGCCCGGCCCGGCCGTGACGTCTACGTTTCCGGGATGTCGCTGCTCAAGCCTTCGTTTCGGCGTGCCCTTCCCCTGATCGCCGTCGGTCTCGTCGGTGCCGGCGCCGTCGCAGCCCCGGTCGCAGGCGCAGCGGCTGCCGGATCGGCGAAGCCGGCCGCGCCGAAGCTGACGGCCTCGCTGACGCCGAAGGCCGCGTCGACCGGGCAGACCGTGACGCTCACCGGCAAGGTCAAACCCGCCGCCAAGCGGACGATCCGGCTCGAGCAGGCAACGGGCAAGACCTGGAAGCGGCTCGCGACGACGACGTCGGTCAAGAAGACCGGCGCGTTCAAACTGACCTTGGTCCCGGCGACCGTCGGCACGATCAAGCTGCGGGCCGCGGCCACGAAGGCCGGACGCTCGAAGGCGCTCGTCAGCTCCACACAGACCATCATGGTGTCGGCGGCCGTCACGCCGCCGTGCTGCAAGACGAACCCGAGCCCCACCCCGGGCAGCACACCCGCGCCGGTGACCGGGCCGACGCCATCGCCCACCCCGGCCCCGACTTCGGGCCCGATCATCACGCCGTCGGCGGCCCGGCCGTCCTTCCGCGCGATCTACGCGGTCGCCAGCGACCAGACGCCGGTGGCGGGCAAGTACGCGGCGATCACCGCGAGCGCGAACGCCACGAACGACTGGTTCGCGACGCAGACGACCGGCGGCGTGCGACCCCGCTGGGTGCGCGACGGCGGCGGAGCGATCGTCGTCTCGACCGTGCGACTGCCGCGTCCGGCCGCGGCCTACGACACGGCGACGTTCGCCTCGCTCGTCTCCGAGCTCGGAGTCGCGGCACCGACCCCGGCCAACCAGAAGACCGTGCTCTGGTTCGACGTGAAGTCGCCGAACGGCTGTGGCGTGACCGGGAGCGGACTGAGCGTGCTCTTCGAGGCGGCCTGCAACATCCACCCCGCGACCAGCGACGTGTTCCCGTACGGAGCGACCTACCTCACGGCCCACGAGATGACGCACAACTTCGGCGCCGTGGCCTCGTGCGCGCCGCACGCGAGCGGTGGCGGCCACGTCGCCGACGACAACCGTGACCTCCTCTACGCGGGGGCCGGCGCCCGCGACTGGGCCAACATCACCCTCGACCCCGGCCACGACGACTACTACGCCACCGGGAACCCGGCCTGCCCGGGCATCGAGTCGAGCCCGTACTGGACCGCGACGAGCGACCCGCTCTCCTAACGGGCCCGGGCTCGTCGCGATGCGGCCCGCCCCGGGCGCGGTTCGACCGCGACCGAGGCGAGGACCATGGCCGCCTACCTCGGCGCCAGCTGCAACGCGATCGCGTTGCCGGCGCCCTTCGTCAGCGGCGAGACGAGGTTGGTGAGGAAGCCGCAGCCGGTGAGGTCGCTGATGGCGAACGTGCCCGCGATCGGGCCGCCCGTCGCCGCCGCGAACGCCGGCTGGGTCGAGGCCAGCGAGATCGACGAGATCTGCTTCGCCTGACAGTTCGCGCCACCGGCCAGCTCGATCCCGAGCGTCTTGACCGACGGCAGCTTGATCCGCACCTTGGCGACGGCGGTCAGCTTGCCCGACTTCAGCGAGCCGGTCACCGGCTCGGTCTGGGTCAGGTTCACCTTCGCCACGACCGGCAGGAAGCCGAGCGCCGTGAGGTTGCCGGTCGCGGGGTCGAGCGCCAGCGTGCCGGTGAGTGAGCCCGAGGGCTGGCCCAACTTCACGTCGACGCTTCCGCTGAGCGGGAGTGAACCCTTCGTCAGCGTCTTGAGCGTCGCGGACCCCTTCAGCGCGTAGGAGATGTCCGCGACCTGCTCCGGGGTCGGGGTCGACGACGGGACCGGCGTCGGCGTCGGGGAGGGCGTCGGGGAGGGCGTCGGCGTCGGGGAGGGCGTCGGCGTCGGCGTCGGCGTCGGCTCCTCGCGGAAGGGCGCCCAGGTCAGTCGATCCTCGTCGGAGTTGATCTGCACGAGCTCGCCCGAACCCGCAGTGCGATAGAGGCGGATCGTCTCCGTCGTGCCCCGCCGGCCGGCCGGAAGATGGACCGTGAGCGAGGTGTAGGGCGGCTCGATGGAGTCGATCCAACCGTCGCGGAACGTGTCGCCGCTGCCGATCCTCACGGCGCTGGCCCGGCCGAGCACGATGCCCGAGTCCGCGACCGACAGGGTGACCGTGGCGAAGCCGTTGGCACCGGGTTCGACCTGACCCGGCGTGACGATCATCCGCCCCGGCGCCGGGTTGTCCGGCGTCTCCGTGATGACGAGATCATCGGAAGGATCGCCATCGCGGTTGACGCTGTCGCCGCCCGGCGAATACGCCGTGATCGGATAGGTCCCGACGGGGATCGCATACTTCAGCTTCACACGGAGCTCGGTGTCCGAGACGTGCACGAGGTCCGTCTCGGAATTCCAGACCCTGACCAGGATCACCTCCGTGAGGTTCCTCCCGCGAAGTGTGATCTCGTCGAGTGGATACTGGCTGGCGGCGCCCGGCGTGACGCTGGTGATCACCGGAGCCTCCGGCAGCGGCCTGAGGGTGAGGTCATCGGCCGCGGTGTCGGCAGACGAGCCGGCCGTCGTC
>JAURVW010000168.1 GCA_030655275.1 Solirubrobacteraceae bacterium | reverse complement strand
ATCGGAAGTGAGATGCTCGCTCAGGCCGCAGATGAACCCTACCTAGCGATATTCCCTATTGGGGACTCACCGTTTCCCCTTTTCAACTCTGCCCCACAAGCGCTCAATCTACTGCCGTACGACCAGGCCAAAGACGTTGTTCGCTTTTACATGCGCGCCAAAGGCATGATAGCGATGATTGAGATGAACAACCGTGACTACGAACAGGCACTTCAACATACTCGTAATCTGCTAGATTCACATCTAGCGCAAGACCGAGATATGCCTCAGAAGTTGCAGCAGGAACTCTTCCAAGGCGGCGTCGAGTACATGGCTGCCATGCTGGGAATGGGTGATAACGCGGAAGGAATCCGCGGGCTTGCCCGTGAGTTAGCTCCAGTGGTTAAACGCATAACGACTTCCGTCGACGAGCTACTGGTTCCGCACACCAATCGTATGGGCTAAGTGCCGTACCCGCTCCTTTAGCTCCGTAAAGGCGATAACGTAGGCCTTGGCATATGCCTTCGACCAGGAAGTCGACGCAAAGGGGAAAGTGAATAGCACCTGCTTTTGTAGATACTCGACGTCCGCTTTTGGCCGATTTCTGCCTGTCGCGACCGGTTGAAACCGATATCGCCGCGACGATTCAGCCACAAAATTTTCAGCCTTTACGCAATGCGCCTCCTCTTTTGCTGTCTGTAACCCTGACTCCGCAAAAGGAAAGGCTTCATGTCGATACCCCCTCTGCTCTGCCTGCTTGCATTGCCGTTGTTCGCAGGCTGCCAGTTTTTGCCCCATACCAACTACTTTACCGCGCCCGAAAACGAGCCCAACCCTGCCTGGGTACGTATCGTCGACTACACGCAGCACGCCGAAATTTACCAATACGAAAACGGCAAACGTTCGGGCGGCGCCGTTCGCACCGGCCCCCTGCCGTTCACCCACACACAGGACGTGGGCATGCCAAAGGCAGGGCAAGACCTTACATGGGACTATTACGAAACGCAGATCCGACCCGGTATCGAAACGCAAGTGGATCTATTCTGGGAGGGGACACGCACTCGTTCCTGC
>JAURVW010000188.1 GCA_030655275.1 Solirubrobacteraceae bacterium | reverse complement strand
GGGGGGGGGGGGGGGGGGGCTGCGGGGGTTCGCGGGCTTTGGCGGGCCGCGACATGGCTGGTGGCTGGAAGGTGGTTGGTGTTGTGGGGCTGCCCTTGGTTTGCGACCACCTCTGGTCGCGTTTGCGCGGTCGGTGAGGATGACTCCCTAGGTTGGGGGCATGCGGCGTCTTGGAATCCTGGTGCTCGTCGCCTGCTCTGCGGTTGGCCTCTCGGCTTGCAGCCTCGGTCCGGCCGAGTTGAGCCTGAAGGAGCGCGAGGTCGGGGATGCGCTCACGGCTTGCCTGGATCGGGGGCTCACCGACGTGCGGGGGTCGTCGGTGGGGCCTGCTGCCGCCGGCGAGGTGCTGGGGGGCGAGTCGGCCGGCATCGAGACGGTGTCGCGGAAGGGGCTTCGCGAAGGGCTCGAGGGTGACGCTTGGGCCCGCGGCGGGGAGGTCGTCGTCGCGCTCGGGCTGCAGGAGGAGCTCCGGCCGGCGAGCACGACGCCGACGGGCGTGGAATCGCTGTCCAATGACAGCGTGATGCTGTGGGAAGCGACGGGGTCGCTCGACGCCGTCAGCGCCTGCTTCTACGAGCTCGCGCGCTAAGCAGCGCGCAGGGGCTTAGCCCCAGGTACGCGTGCCCCACGCGGTGACGCGGTGGAGCTCCTTGTCGACGCTCGTGAGGAGTGCCTCGCGGGCCCAGGGGGAGATCCGGTCCACGGTGGGACCGGAGCCGCCAGCGCCCTGGGCGGCGCGCAGGTGGTGGAGCACCACGGCGGTGGCGACGGCCTCGGCCTCGGCGGCCGTCAGCGGCTGATCGCTGGAGATCACGGTGGCGGGCGTGGCGGACATCGGCGTGGATCCTATCGAGCCTCGGGCCGCCGGAGAAGTCGCGCCCCGAACCGCCTTCACCGGCTCGCCCGCGCAGCGGCGGACGAGCGGCCCGGCCCGCTCCTTCAGTCGTTGAAGAAGCGGCCTTCCTTGACCTCGGGCACCACGCCGGTGCGCACGACGAAGTCGCCGTAGTGCTCACCCGGCTGGCGGTCCTTCGCGAAAGCCGCGAAGGTGGGCTCGAGGGTCTCGAGGATCTTGTCCTCGCCGACGTTCTCGAGCAGCATCTTGTTGAGCCGCTGGCCGTGGAAGCCGGCCCCGAGGTAGAGGTTGTACTTGCCGGGTGCACGGCCCGTGAGGGCGATCTCGGCGATGTACGGACGAGCGCAGCCGTTCGGGCAACCCGTCATGCGGATCGTGATCGGCTCCTCCATCAGTCCGTACTTGGCGAGCTGACCCTCGATCTTCGTCACGAGCTCGGGCAGGTAGCGCTCGGACTCGGCCATCGCGAGATGGCAGGTCGGCAGCGCGACGCACGCCATCGAGTTCGCGCGCAGACCGCTGGAGATCGCCTCCTGACCGATGCCGTACTCCTTCAGCAGCGACTCGATCTCGGGGCGGTCGGCCGGGGCGATGTCGGACAGGACCACGCTCTGGTTCGGCGTCATCCGGAAGATGCACTTGCCGGTCCGGGCGATCGCCCGCAGGCCGTCGAGGAGCGGCAGCCCTTCGCGGTTGATGATGCGGCCGTTCTCGATGAAGAGGGTGCAGTGCTCGAGGCCGTCGTCGCCGGTGACCCAGCCGAGCAGGTCGCCGTTCGTGTCGAACTCGTAGGGCTTCGCGGGCTGGAGCCCGAAGCCGGCGAAGTCCTCGATGGCCGCCTTGATCCAGTCGACGCCCTTGTCGTCGACGGTGTACTTGAAGCGCGCGTGGGCACGCACGTCGCGGGCACCGAAGTCGCGCTGCACGGCCATCACGGCATCGACGGTGTCGAGCAGCTGGTCGACCTCGATGTAGCCGATCACGTCGGACAGGCGCGGGTAGGTCTCGGGCGCACGGTCGGTGCGGCCCATGCCGCCGCCGACGCACACGTTGAAGCCCTTCAGCTTGCCGCGGCTCGACACGGCGATGAAGCCAAGGTCCTGCGAGTAGATGTCGATGTCGTTCGACGGCGGGATCGCGAAGCCGATCTTGAACTTCCTCGGCATGTACTGCTTGCCGTAGAAGGGCTCCTCGTTCTCACCACGCGGCTCGGCGGGCTTCTCGTTGAACCACACCTCCTCGAACGCGCTCGTCTGGTGGATCGCGTGGTCGCTCGTCTTCTGCGCCTGCTCGTAGACCTGCTTGTGGAGCTTGGAGAGGCCGGGGTTCACGCCCGACATCACCGTGCGGGCCACGTCGCCGCAGGCGGCCTTCGAGTCGACGCCGACGTCGCGCAGGCCCTCCATGATCAGCCGCAGCGAATCCTTGAGGAGGTAGTGGAACTGGAACGTCTGGCGGGTGGTGAGACGGAACTGGTCGTTGCCGTACGCGCGACCGAGCTCGTCGATCTTGAGCCACTGCTCGGGGGTGCACACGCCGCCGGGCATGCGCGCGCGGAGCATGTAGGTGTAGGCGGGCTCGAGCTTCTGATGACGACGCTCATCGCGGATGTCGCGGTCGTCCTGCATGTAGATCCCGTGGAACTTCATGAGCTTGTTGTTGCCCTCGTCCACCGCCCCCGTGATCTCGTCGGCGAGGTCGTCGGAGATGCCACCGGCGAGGTAGTCGCTGCCGACCTTCAGCGCCTCTTCCGGCGCGAGCTTCTCGACCGGCTGGGAGATGTCGCGACTGCGGTCGGTCGCGGGAAGGTTGCTCGTGAAGGCCATCAGTAGACGTCCAGTCGGTAGCGGTTCTCGCGACCCAGCTGAGCGAGGTAGTGCTCGGCTTCGTCGTTGTCGGTGCCGCCGTGCTCGGCGACGATCTCGACCAGGGCGCGGTGCACGTCGGGTGCCATGTTCGTCGCGTCGCCGCAGACGTACAGGGAGGCGCCGTCCTCGAGCCAGTCGTACACCTCGCGACCACGCAGGCGCAGGCGGTCCTGCACGTAGGTCTTGGGCGTGCGCACGTCGCGGGAGAAGGCGAGGTCGAGCTTGCTCAGCGTGCCGTTCTTGAGCAGCTCCTGCCACTCCACCTGGTAGAGGAAGTCGCTGCGGAAGTTGCGCTCGCCGAAGAACAGCCACGACTTGCCGGTGGCCTCGCGCACCTCGCGCTCCTGCATGAAGGCGCGGTACGGGGCGACGCCCGTGCCGGCGCCGATCATGATGATCGACGCGTCGTCCTCCGGCAGGTGGAAGTGGTCGTTGGACTGCACGTAGACCGGGACGGTCTCCTCGTCGCCGGTGAGCGTGGCGAGGTGGCCGGAGGCGACGCCGATGCGCTGTAGGTCGTGGAGCTCGTACCGGACGGTCGACACCGTGAGGTGGACCTCCTCGGGCGCCGCCTCGAGGCTCGAGGCGATCGAATAGAGCCGCGGCTGCAGCGGACGCAGGCCGGCGACGAACTGCTCGGCGGTGATGCCGGGCACCGGGAAGTGGCGCACGATGTCGAGCACGTGGTGGCCCTCGAAGTAGGCCGTGCGAGCCTTCGCCTGGTCGCTCGCGGTGAGGGCCTTCAGCTCCTCCGAACCGGAGAGTTCGGCCCACTGCGTGAGGAAACGCGGCGTGGAGGCCGTGATCTCGAGCGTGCTCGTGAGCGCATCGCGCAGGGTGGTCTCGCCGGCCTTCAGCGTGACGGGCGCGTCGGCCGAGAGGCCGGTCTGCTCGAGCACGCGGTCGACGAGCGCCGGCTCGTTCTGGGCGACGATGCCGAGCGCGTCGCCCGGCTCGTACGCGAGGCCGGAGCCCTCGAGCGACAGCTCGACGTGGCGGGTCTCCTTGCTGGAGTCGCGGCCGGTGATGGCGATGTTCTCCAGGACCGTCGCCGTGAACGGGTTGCGCTTGCTGAACGCGGACGGCGCGGCAGCGGCGGCGGGCGCGCCGCCGACCGAGACGGAGGCGGTCGGCGCGGGAGCCGCCGGTGCGGCCTCGGGCTCGAGCAGCTCGGCCATCGCCGCGATCCACGCGTCGGCGTCGTCCTCGTAGTCGACGTCGCACTCGACGCGCTCGGCCAGGCGCTCGGCACCCAGCGCCTCGAAGCGCTCGTCGAGGATGCGGCCCGCGGCGCAGTAGTGCTCGTAGGTCGAGTCGCCGAGTGCCAGGACCGAGAAGCGGATCCCGGCCAGCTTCGGGGCGCGCTTGCCCTCGATGAACTCGAAGAAGTCGAGCGCGGCCGGCGGCGGCTCGCCCTCGCCGTGCGTGGCTGCGATCAGGAGCACGTCCTGCTCGTCCTTGAGGTCGCGGCTCTTGTACTTCGCGAGGTCGGCGACCTTCGTCGTGAGGCCCTTCGCCTCGGCGGCGGAGGAGAGCATCCCCGCGAGTTCCTTCGCGTTGCCGGTGTCGGTCGCGTAGAGGATCGTGACGAGGCGGGAGGCCGGGCCGGCGGGCAACGCGGCAGCGCTCTGCGCGCCCAGGGCGGGGTTGTCGGCGCGCGTGGGCGGCGCGAGCTGGCTGCGACCGGCGAGGTACCCGCTGACCCAGATGGCCTGCTCACGGTCGAGGGTGGCGGCGAGCAGGTCGACCTGTTCCCACTGCGAGGTCGTGAGGATCGACGCTTGAGTTTCCACGTGGCTGCTTGAGGACGGGTGCGAGGGGTGAGCGGTCGTGGATGACGATCGCGGAGGCGCAGTATCGCGGATCGCGAACCGGCCGCGTGCGCCGAGGTGAGGCGCTGCGCGGTGGCGAACATCGGCCCCGGCACGAGGCTGACCGTCCAGCGAGCGTAGCAAAAGGAGGAAAGGCAGCGGAGTTTTGCTACTTTGAGAGAACGATGGCTGGACCACCCCCCGAGCTCCCCGACCTCGAGTCGGCCTCCGCGGCTGAGGTCGTTGCCTGGGCCACCCGCACGTTCGGCGCGAACATCGCCCTCGCCTGCTCGTTCCAGAAGGAGGAGTCGGTCCTGCTCGACTACCTCTTCGAGTCCGATCCGAACGGGCGCGCCTTCGCGCTCGACACCGACCTCCTCTTCCCCGAGACCTACGACCTCCTCGCGACGGTCGAGAGCCGGTACTCCACGACGATCGAGCGCTGGCGCGGGCCGACGCTCGAGGCCCAGGCCGCCGAGCACGGCGCCGAGCTGTGGAAGACCAACCCCGCCGCCTGCTGCGCGATCCGCAAGATCGGTCCGCTCAAGGAAGGCCTCTCCGGCCTCGACGCGTGGATCACCGGCATCCGTCGCGACCAGTCCCCGGCCCGCGCGAACGCGAAGAAGGTCGAGTGGGACGAGCAGTTCGGTCTCGTGAAGATCAACCCGCTCGCCGACTGGTCCGACAAGGACGTCTGGCGTGAGGTGCACGGGCGTTCGTTGCCGTACCACCCGCTCCACGACCAGGGCTTCGCCTCCATCGGCTGCGTTCCGTGCACGAACCCGGGCGAGGGTCGCGAGGGCCGCTGGGCCGGCACCGGCAAGGTCGAGTGCGGTCTCCACGACGACGCGGACTCCGCGACCGTCTCGGGCCACTCCGCCATCAAGGTCGCCTGACCCGCCGATCACGGCGACCGACCCCGTTTCCGACATGAAGACGACCGTCCACACCGCATGAGCTCCGCTCCGCCCAACTCGCTCTCCGCGCCCACGCTCACGAAGCTCGAGGCCCTCGAGGCCGAGGCGATCCACATCTTCCGTGAGGTGGCGTCCGAGCTCGAGAACCCGGTGCTGCTCTTCTCGGGTGGCAAGGACTCGATCGTGCTGCTGCGACTCGCCGAGAAGGCGTTCCGTCCCGGCAAGTTCCCCTTCCCGCTCCTGCACGTCGACACGGAGCACAACTTCCCCGAGGTGATCGAGTACCGCGATCGCCGCGCCGAGGAGCTCGGTGAGCGCCTGATCGTCGCCTCGGTGCAGGACACGATCGACGCGGGCCGCGTGGCCGACTCGACCGGCGTGCGCTCCTCGCGCAACCGTCTGCAGACGACCACCCTGCTCGACGCGATCGAGGAGCATGGCTTCGACGCCTGCTTCGGCGGCGCCCGCCGCGACGAGGAGCGCGCCCGCGCGAAGGAGCGCATCTTCTCCTTCCGCGACGACTTCGGCGGCTGGGACCCCAAGAACCAGCGCCCCGAGCTGTGGAACCTCTACAACGGGCGCGTCCGCAAGGGCGAGAACGTGCGCGTGTTCCCGATCTCGAACTGGACCGAGCTCGACGTGTGGCAGTACATCGCCTCCGAAGGGCTCGAGCTGCCGTCGATCTACTTCGCGCACGACCGCGAGGTCTTCCGCCGCGACGGGATGCTCTACGCCGTCGACCCGCTCGTCGAACGCGACGAGCGTGACTCCGAGCCGTTCACCACGAAGGTCCGCTACCGCACGGTCGGCGACCTCACCATCACCGGTGCCGTGGAATCCGATGCGGAGACGCTCGACGACGTGGTGGCCGAGATCGCCGCGACGGATGTGACCGAGCGCGGCGAGACCCGCGCCGACGACCGCGCGAGCGAGGCGTCGATGGAAGATCGCAAAACGGAGGGGTACTTCTAGTGGTTATTGCATCACCCCTGTCTGAATTCACTTGTGTCACCGAGGGCTACTTCTAAACCGTCATGGCTGCTGCAGCACACCTCGTCGGCGAACTCGCCGAAGCCCGTCACGCCGAACTCGACCGGATCGGCCATGCCGACCTCGTCCGCGTCGCCACCGCCGGCTCCGTCGACGACGGCAAGTCGACCCTCATCGGGCGCCTCCTCTACGACTCCAAGCAGGTCCTGAGCGATCAGCTCGCGCAGGTCGAGGCGGCGTCCGTGCGCCGTCACGGCGAGGGCGTCCTGGATCTCTCCCTCCTCACCGACGGCCTGCGCGCCGAGCGTGAGCAGGGCATCACGATCGACGTCGCCTACCGCTACTTCGCGACGCCGAACCGCAAGTTCATCATCGCCGACACCCCGGGCCACGTGCAGTACACGCGCAACATGGTCACCGGTGCCTCGACGGCCGACCTCGGGCTCGTC
>JAURVW010000187.1 GCA_030655275.1 Solirubrobacteraceae bacterium | reverse complement strand
CCGCCACGACGCGGGCGGCGCTACACCGTCGCGAGTCCGCCGGTGCCCTCCGCCGCGCCGGCCCGCTTGGGCAGCGCGATGCGGAACTTCTTGCGGGCCGGGTCGGCGAGCGCCCCGGTGACGCGGTCGAGGTAGACCGCGAGGATCACCACGGCCAGGCCGCCCTCGACGCCGGCGCCGATGTCGAGCTGCGTGACCGCGCTGGTCACGATCGAACCGAGGCCCTCGGCGCCGGTGATGCCGGCGACGACGACCATCGACAGTGCGAGCATGATCACCTGGTTGATGCCGGCCATGATCGACGGCAGCGCCAGCGGCAGCTGCACGTCGCGCAGGATCTGCCGCGGCGGAGCGCCGAACGCCTCGGCCGCCTCCACGATCTCCGCGTCGACCTGACGGATGCCCAGCTCGGTGAGCCGGACGGCCGGGGCCAGGGCGAACACCGCCGTCGCGACGACGCCCGGGACCACCCCCACGCCGAAGAAGAACACGGCGGGGATGAGGTACACGAACGGCGGCGTGGTCTGCATGAGGTCGAGCAGCGGTCGCACGATCACCGACACCACCCGACGGCGCGCCGCCCAGATGCCGAGCGGCACCCCGACGAGCACCGCGATCACCGCGGCGACGATCACCACGGAGAGCGTCTGGATGGTCTGGTCCCACAGCTCCATGCCGTTGATCAGCCCGAACGCGAGCAGCGCGAAGAGCGCGATCCCCCAGCGCCGCAGCAGCAGCGGGAACAGCACGAACAGCGCGATCAGCACGCCGGCGGGCGGCCAGAGCAGCCCGTCGGTGATGCCGGAGACGACGCTCTCGGCGAACGAGCCGATCCCGTCGAACACGCCCCCGAAGTTGGCGAGGAGCCAGTCGACGGCGTCGGACGCGTGCGTCCCGATCTCGATCTTGGCGACGGCACTCATGCCGCCACCTCCGCGGGTGCCTTCTCGCCCGAGGTCGCGAGGACCTCGAGCACGGCGCCGCCGGACACGATTCCGACGAGCTCGCCGTTCTCGATCACCGGCACCGTGAGGCGGTTGCCACGCAGCTGCCCGGCGATCTCGCCCAGCGACGCCGTCGGAGCGACGGCACCTTCGCCGGAGACGACCTCGAGCCGGGACTCGTGGCCGGCTTCCATCACGTCGCGCGCGGTGAG
>JAURVW010000186.1 GCA_030655275.1 Solirubrobacteraceae bacterium | reverse complement strand
CCGCCACGCTCGTGGGCAAGTTCGCCTCCGACGACCCGGCGAGCCGCTCGTTCGGCAAGGACTCGGGCTACTACCGCACCGAGATCCGCTTCTACCAGGAGCTCGCCTCGACGCTGCCGGTGACCGTGCCGACCCCGGTCCACGCGGCGCTCGCGGAGAACGAGACGGACTTCATCCTGCTGATGGAGGACCTCTCCCCGGCGCGGATCGTCGACCAGATCGAGGGCTGCTCCGCCGACGAGGCCGCCGTCGTCGTCGAGCAGGCCGCGAAGCTGCACGCCGGCTCGTGGCGCAACGCGGAGCTCGCCGCCACCGGGTGGCTCGGCGGCACCGTCGCGTCGTTCTCGCACGTGACCGACAACTTCGCCGCGCTCGTGGCCTCCTACCCCGAGGTCTACGGCGACCTGATCCCGGAGGGCGACGTCGCCGAGGCCGCCAAGCTCAACGCGCACGCGGAGGCGTGGAAGGCCGTCTTCGCAGAGCCCCGGTGCCTCTGGCACAGCGACCTGCGCGGCGACAACCTGCTCTTCGACGCGAACGACGGCGAGGTCCCCGTCGCGGTGCTCGACTGGCAGGGCACGGGCTACGGCCAGGGCACCATCGACCTCGCGTACTTCCTCGGCACCAGCCTGACCACGGAGACGCGGCAGGCGCACGAGCGCGACCTGGTCCGCCACTACCACGAGGCCCTCGTCGCCGGCGGGGTCCAGGACCTCGACGCGGAGCAGTGCTGGAACGACTACCGGCTGCACGCGATCCACCCGCTGCAGACCGGGATCTTCGGCCTCGGCGCCGTCCGTCGCAGCGAGCGCGGCGATCGCCTCTGGCGCACCTGGATCGCCCGCTGCGCCCAGCAGACGCGCGACCTCGACTCCTTCGCGCTCCTCGCGGCGCGGTAGCCCGATGCCGATCACGCCGCTGGATCCCTTCGCCGACCGCCGCCACGCCCTGGACCCGGCACGCAAGGACGAGCGCGAGGGCGTCGTCTGGGTCGTCTCGCTGCCCGAGCACGAGCTCGGTCTCGTCGCCTACAGCTGGGTCACCAACGCCGGGAAGGCCGGCGTGCTGGCCCTGGCGTTCGGCCCCCGGGCGGGCGGGACGCTGTTCGAGCGCGTCGACGACATCGCCGTCCCCGACGACGCGAGGTTCGACGACTGGCACGCCGGGCCGCTGCGCTTCGCGATGCGCGAGGCACAGGACGCGTCCGAGGTCTCCGGGGCGTCGGAGATCCACTACGCCGGGGAGCGGATCTCGATGGACTTCACGTTCGAGACGATCCATCCGCCCTACTCCTACGCCCAGCACCCCGAGACGTTCCCGCGGTGGTACGCCGACGACCGCCTCGAGCAGGGCGGCC
>JAURVW010000184.1 GCA_030655275.1 Solirubrobacteraceae bacterium | reverse complement strand
ACTTCCTCATGAACGACACGGAACGCAGCTGCGTCACCGCCGTCCGCACACTGACGATCGACGCGATCGAGAAGTCCAACAGTGGCCACCCGGGCATGCCGCTCGGCATGGCGGGCCTGGCGTACCTCCTCTACGGCGAAGTGCTCAAGCACGACCCCAAGGACCCGCACTGGCCCGACCGCGACCGCTTCGTGCTCTCGTGCGGCCACGGCTCCATGTGGCTGTACTCGGCGCTGCACCTCTCGGGCTACGACCTGTCGATCGACGACATCAAGAACTTCCGCCAGTGGGGCTCGAAGACCCCAGGCCACCCGGAGCTCGACCGCCACATCCAGACGCCGGGCGTCGAGATGACCACCGGTCCGCTCGGCCAGGGCTGCGCGAACACGGTCGGCCTCGCGATGGCCGAGGTGTTCCTGCGTGAGCGCTACGGCAAGGAGATCGTCGACCACAACACGTACGCGATCGTCTCCGACGGCGACCTCATGGAGGGCATCTCCGCCGAGGCCGCCTCGATCGCCGGCCAGATCGGGCTCGGCAAGCTCACCTGGTTCTACGACGACAACGACATCTCGCTCGACGGCCCCACGTCCCTCTCGTTCTCCCGCGAAGACGTCTCCGCGCGCTTCGAGGCGTACGGCTGGCACGTGCTCGACGTCGGCGACGCCGACGATCTCGACTCCCTGCGCCGCGCGATCGACGCCGCCCACGGCGAGACCGAGCGCCCGACGCTCATCCACGTGCACTCGGTGATCGGGTTCCCGTCGCCGAACAAGATGGGCAAGAGCGCCTCGCACGGCGCCCCGCTCGGCGCCGAGGAAGCTCGCGCCACCAAGGAGGCGCTCGGCGTCGACCCCGACGCGAAGTTCGACGTGCCCGACGAGGTCTACTCGGCCTTCAGCGCCGTCGCCCGCGGCGGCGAGGCCCACACCGAGTGGAACCAGCGCTTCCAGGCCTGGGATTCGGAGAACCCCGAGTTCGCGGCCGAGTGGAAGGCCGCGCTCGACGGCGCCCGCCCGGCGAAGTCGCTCGAGGGCGTGATCCCGACCACGTGGGACAAGGACAAGCTCGCCACCCGCGCTGCCGGCGGCAAGATCATGGCGGCCTTCGAGGAGGCCGTCGGCACGATGGTCGGCGGCGCCGCCGACCTCACCGAGTCGACGAAGACGATCTTCCCGAAGTCGGAGCAGTTCACGCACGAGGCCGCCGGCCGCAACGTGTTCTTCGGCGTGCGCGAGCACGCGATGGGCGGCATCGTGAACGGCATGGCCGCGCACGGCGGCATC
>JAURVW010000154.1 GCA_030655275.1 Solirubrobacteraceae bacterium | reverse complement strand
GGCCTCGTGGTGCGGGGTGTTCGGTCATGTGCCGAGTCACGGGCTGGTCTCCAAGCGCGGGCACCTGCCTCGACCTCTGACGAGCCTGCTGGAACCGCCGCTGTCGACGACGGGCCCGCTGGCGCGGTCGGCGCGCGACCTCTCGCTGCTGCTGCGCGCGATGGTGGGGGCGGCGCATCCGGATGACGCCGTATGGACGCCCGTGCTGCCCGTCGCCCGGCGAACCGTTCTGGCGGGAACCCGCGTCGGCCTGTGGTTCGACGACGAGGTCGCCCCGGTCGACGACGAGGTGCGCGCGGTGGTGTCGCAGCTCGCCGAGCGGCTCGGCGAGGCCGGATGCGTGGTGACGCCGTTCCGTGCGCCGCACGACACCCGAGCGATGGCGTCCCTGTTCGACCGTCTGCAGGATGCCGAGCTCTCGTACGGCCTCGCGCCCGAGGAGTGGGACGCGGCTGCCGCGGCCGAGCGCGACCTCGGGCCGGAGGCCAAGCTGCTGAGCCAGTCGCGTCGGCAGGCGTGGCACGACGCCGAGGCGCAGGCCGCTCTGTCGGCGGCGTGGGACGCGCAGTTCGACACCGTCGACGTCGTGCTGAGCCCGACGGTGCCGTTCGCGGCGCCGATGCACTCGACGGTGCCGCCGGCCGACCGTCGCACGGAGCTGCGGGGCCGGGAGCACGCCACCCGCGATCTCGTGAGCGGCTGGAGCCGGCTGACGAACGTGCTGCGCGCCCCCGCCACCATCGTTCCCGCCGGCCTCGGCGCCGCCTCGGGCCTGCCGATCGGGGCCCAGCTCATCGGCCCCCGCTATGCCGACCTCACCACCCTGGGCATCGCCGCCCTCCTCGACGCCGCCGCCCTCCTCCCCCGCCTGACCCCGCCCGCCGCCTGACTCAGGCCACCTGCCCGACTGCGGCAGCCTGGCGACTCGTGCGGGGGACGCTGCGGGTCAGAGCTGGTCGGGGAGGCCGGCGCGACGGAGGAAGGCGGCGCGGTCGGAGGTGCGCGGGGCCGGACGCATGGGCGTGCGCGCCGCGGGCGAGGCGGGGAGCACGGCAGTGTCCACGGCATCCGCGGCGGTGGCGGCACCATCCGCGGCGGTGTCGAAGCCGAGGTCGGCCAGGTCGGCCGTCAGGTCACGCGTGTCGCCCGCATTCTGGCCGCGGGCATTCTGGGCCCGCGCATCTCGGCCGAACGCGTCGACGGCGCGCGCACCGCGAACGTCGAGCGGCTCGGTCGCTTCGAAGCGGGCGAAGGCCGGATTCCGATCGCCGAGCGGCTCGGTGGCCGCATCGCGGGCGAAAGCCGGTGGCCGGTAGCCGAACGGCACGGTCGGGGCGCCCGAGGCCGCGCCCGGAACCGCCGACGCTCCTGGAGCCGCCGCACCCGGCGCGGAGGCCTCGAGCGACCGCTCCCACTCCTCCATGCGCCCCGCCGCGCGCTCCGAGGCGTACGTTCCCCACACCGACAGCGCCCGCGTGATCACGGCCTCCTGCTGCTCCAGCACGGCCTCGTTCACGCGCTTGCCGAACTCCACCTGCCG
>JAURVW010000153.1 GCA_030655275.1 Solirubrobacteraceae bacterium | reverse complement strand
AGTTGGGCGGCCCGCTTGCGGATGGTGGTGACGGTTGGGGGTGCGGCGCGTTCGACCATGGGACGGGTCCCCCGCGCCGGCCCGGAGGCGTGCGCCGGGGGCCGAGCGGATTCGGTCCCACGCTAGGTCGCCACGGCACCCGCGAGGTGTCGATGGACTGTGCGGGCGCGGTCAACGCCCGGCCGCTGCGCCCGATTCCGGCCAGACGGGCCAGCCGCCAGAGCCCTAGGCGGCCCGGGCGCTGAGCTCTTCGAGGATCTCGACGACCCGCTGCGGCTGCTCTTGGTAGAAGAGGTGACCGGCGCCCTCGAACTCGTCGAACGACGACCCGACGATGCCTTCGTGGATCGGCGCGTGGTTGGGGAACGGCAGCATGCGGTCCTCCGTGCCGTGGAGCACGGCGACGGGCGCGGTGATCTGACCGAGGCGCGCCTGCGTGTCGTGGGTGCCGATCGCCTGGAGCTGACTCATGACGACCTTCAGCGGCACCGGGGCCAGGAGGGAGAGCTCGAGGAAGCGGGCGTAGGCCGGCTCGTCGGACCAGAACGGCTCGGAGAAGTTCATCTCGTAGCCGACGCGCAGCGCGAGGTCGCGGTCGCCGGACTGCTGGGCCTCGAACAGGCGCTGGATGTCGTTCGGAGCCGGCGGGGTCATCGCGGCGCCGCCGGCCGTGGTGCAGCCGAGCGCGAGCGTGCGGACGCTCCCCGGATGACGCAGCACGAGCTCGAGGGCCGTCATACCACCCATCGAGATGCCGAACACGTCGATCGGTTCGGTGATCCCGAGCACCTCGAGGCCGGCCGCCTGGTCGTCGGCGAGGTCGCCGATCGTGTAGCCCGGCTCCGGCGTGGCGGTGCGGTAGACGCCGCGGTGGTTGATCGTGACGACCGAACGGCCGGCCGCGACGAGCCGCTCGCCGATCTCGTCGCCCCAGTGGTCGTGGGTGCCGCTCATGCCCTGGATGAGCAGCAGCGGACGGCCGACCCCGCGCCGCCAGACGACGCGCTCGGTGCCGTCGGGGAGGGTGATCGTCGAGACCGCGGCCTCGGGGGTGCTGGAGTCCGCAAAGGCCTGCATGGAGTCGACACCGTACTCGCCGCGGCGCGCGCGAACGGCCCACGCGGCAGCGATCGACCGGCAAACCGGCGCACCGGCGCTGCCCTGCGCGACGGCGGGCCAGGCCCTCCGGCCACCCACCCAAGGCCACCGCCCGCTCCGGCGATAACGTGGAGGAAGTGCGTGTTCTGGCGATCGACGGCGGGGGAATCAGAGGCCTGCTCCCCGGCGTGGTGCTCGCCGAGCTCGAGCGGCTCTCCGGCCAGCCCACCCACCAGCTCTTCGACCTCATCGCCGGCAGTTCCGCCGGGGGCCTCGTCGCCGCGGCCCTGGCCGTCCCGGGCGACCAGGACGGTGCCCGCTGGACCGCCAACGAGGTCACCGGCCTCTTCGAGCGCGAGGGCGCGCGGATCTTCCGTCGCACGCTCGGCCGCTCGATCCGTACCCGCTTCGGCTTCTCGCGCCCGCGGTATTCCGACGAGACCCTCAACGAGGTCCTCACGGACTACTGCGGCTCCGTGCGCCTGCGCGACGCCACCACCAACCTGATGATCTGCTCCTACGACGTGGAGCGCCGCACGCCCGTGCGATTCAACTCGTGGGACGCCAAGCGCGACAGCGGCCACGACCGCGCGCTGTGGCAGGTCGCGCGCGCGACGATCGCCGCGCCGACCTATTTCGCGCCGATGCGCGTCACGCCACCCGGCAAGCATGCGCCGGGCTCACTGATCGACGGCGGCATCGTGGCCCACAACCCCGCGCTGCTCGGCGCGATCGAGGGCGCCACCCTGCGGCCCCAGGAGCAGGTCACGATCGTGAGCCTCGGAACCGGCGAGCTCAACAAGCGCCTGCGGTGGGAGGAGGCTTCCACCTGGGGGGCCGTGCGCTGGGCCCGGCCGATGATCGACATGTTCTTCGACGCCTCCTCGTCGATCGTGCAGGAGCAGCTCGACCGCATGCTCGGCGAACGCAACCACCGCTTCCAGATCCCGCTGACGGGCTGCACCGAGGCCATGGACGACGCCAGCCCGCGCAACCTCGCGGCACTGCGGCGCAACGCGGAACTCCTCATCGAGCAGCGCCACGACGAGCTGGTGCAGCTCGCGCACGACCTGCTCCCGGAGAACAACCCGGTCACCGAGGGCGACCGGCGCGAGACGCGCGAGCGTCGCCGCCAGGCCTGAGCGGCCGGTTCGGCCGAGTCCGTCCCGCGGGCGGCTGGCCTTTCAGGGTTACTTCGCGACGGCTGCCGGCTCGAGGACCACGCCGTCCTCGCCCGTGAGCGTGTCGAGCCAGCTGCACTGGGCGTCGATCCCCTTCAGCACCTTCGACGCGATGCGCGTGAGGCTCGCGAGGTCGTCGGCGCTCAGGAACTGCCCGAAGTGCTCCTCGACGAGCCGCAGCTGCACCGGATGGGCGGCCGTGATGGCCTGCTCGCCGGCGGGCGTGAGCTTTGCGTAGGTCGCGCGGCGATCGGTCTTGGGCGTGAGGCGCTCCACATATCCCGCGGCCTCGAGCCGGGCGATGAGCTTCGTCGCCCCACCCCTCGAGATCAGGAGTTCGTCGGCGAGTTCGTTCATCCGCTGGCCGTCCTCGTGCGCCTGCAGGCAGGCCATCACCTCGTACCAGCTGGCTGGCAGCCCGGTCTCGGTCTCGAGGTCGCGGGCAAGGCGTTCGAACGTCTGCGCCTGGAGCTGCAGGAGGCCGTAGTACGCGATGAACGACGGGGTGTGGAGGTGCTCGCCCATCCGAGGATTGTAGCTCAGGGTTGACATGGAAACCGAAAGTGTTAGCTTCCTCGGCAATAGTTGCCATGGAAATGGTTTGCCCGGAAGTCGATCGACCGTCCCGACGCCAACCAGCCCTCGGCATCCACGTGCCACCCTCACGAAAGACCACCATGCCGTCCGCCGCTCCACCGCCCACCCCGCCGCCCTCGCTGCTCAGCCGTCTCGCTCGGACGATGGTCGCCCGTCGCCGCCTCGTGGTCGTGGCGTGGATCGCGATCCTGGCGCTCGCGATCGTCGGCGGCCCCAAGATCGCCGGCGCCTGGAGCGTCGACTACTCCACGCCCGGCAGCGACTCCCATGCCGTCAACACGGCGATGAGCGATCACTTCCCGGATGCCTCCTACCAAACGATGCCGTTCGCGTTCAGGGCGGCGGGCGGCGTGAAATCGGCCGCGGCGCAGGCCCAGGCGACGAAGGTGCTCGCCCAGCTCGACCGCATCGAGGGCGTCGGCACGGCCAAGGTCTCCCAGGCGCGGATCTCGCAGGACGGCACGATCGGACTGATCTCGATCCCGCTCGAGCTCGAGGGCTCCGACATCGCCACGCACCACGGGCACGACCTCGTCGAGATCGCGGAGGCGGCCTCGACCCCGCAGACCACCGTGCGGCTCGGCGGGCAGATCATGGCCGAGGCCGAACGCGGCGAGATCTCCTCCGAGGGGGTCGGCCTGTCGGTCGCGCTGATCATCCTCCTGCTCACCTTCGGGTCGATCGTCGCGGCCGGGCTGCCGATCGCCGTCGCGCTCTTCGGCGTCGGCACGGGCATCGCGCTCGTCGGCGGCGTCGCCGCCCTCGTCGACACGCCGGACTGGGCCGTGTCGGTCGCGACGATGGTCGGCATCGGCGTCGGCATCGACTACGCGCTGCTCGTCCTCACGCGTCACCGGGCGTCCCTCGCGGCCGGCGCATCGGTGGTCGACTCGATCGCCGGGGCACTCGCGACGGCCGGCCGGTCGGTCGTCGTCGCCGGCGGCACCGTGGTGATCTCGATGCTCGGACTCCTGCTCATGGGCCTGCCCTACCTGCAGGGCGTCGCGCTGTCGGCGAGCGCGAGCGTGCTCGTCGTGATGTTGGCCTCGCTCACCCTCCTTCCCGCACTGCTCGGCTTTGCCGGCCACCGCATCAACGCCCTCACCATCGGCCTGCCCGGCGGCAAGGCGCGCTCCGCGCGCCGCGAGGCCGCCCGCCAGGCGAACCTCGGCACGCTGCCATCGGATGCGTCGCCGCGGTTCGCCGCCTGGTCGCGCGCAGTGCAGCGGCGGCCGGCGATCTGGGCGATCGTCGGTCTCGTACTCGTCGCCGTGATCGCCTCGCCGGTCGCCGGCGTGCGCCTCGGGTACCCCGGCCCGGCGAACGACCCGGTCGGGTCGCAGAGCCGCGACGCCTACAACCTCATGACCCGCGGCTTCGGCGCCGGCGCGGGCGGCCCGATGTACGTGACCGTTCCGCTCGCGGGCGGCGACGTCGCGCCGGCCGAGGCACTGCGCACCACGATCGAGGGCACGACGGGCGTGCAGGTCGTGCAGCCGCTCTCGAAGTCGCCCGACGGCACGACCGCGCTGTTCTCCGTGCAGCCGAGGTTCTCGTCCGAGACGCCGGGCGCCGACCGCCTGCTGAAGACCCTCCGCGACGACGTAATCCCGCCCTCGGGAGCCTCGGCCGCGAAGGTCGGCGGGTTCACCGCCGAGACGCACGACCAATCGGTGGCCACGGCGTCACGCCTGCCGATCCTCTTCCTCGCGGTCGCCGGACTGTCGGCTCTCCTGTTGCTCGCCGCGTTCCGGTCGGTCCTCGTGCCGGTCAAGGCCGCGGCGCTCAACGTGATCTCGATCGCAGCCGCCTACGGCGTGGTCGCGGTCGTCGCGGAGGGCGGCACCATCGGGCAGCTCGTGGGCGTCAGCGGTGAGGCGCCGATCCCGCCGTTCATCCCGGTGCTGATGTTCGCGATCCTGTTCGGCCTGTCGATGGACTACGAGGTCTTCCTCCTCGGCCGCATCCGCGAGCGGTGGCTCGAGCACGGCGACGCGAGCCGCGCCGTGACCGACGGCGTCGCCGCGACCGGCCGCGTGATCACCGCCGCGGCCGCGATCATGATCGCCGTCTTCGGCGCCTTCGCCCTCTCCGACCAGCTCTTCCTCAAGCTCATCGGCATCGGCATGGCCAGCGCCGTCCTCATCGACGCCACGCTCATCCGGCTCCTCCTCGTGCCGGCGTTCATGGAGCTCATGGGCGAGCGCGCCTGGTGGATCCCGCGCTGGCTCGACCGCCTGGTGCCCGAGGCCGAGCTCGAAGCGCCGTCGACGGGCGTCGCAGGCCCGCGACGCGAGCCGGTCGGTGCCGGAGCGCTGGCGGTGGAGAGCCTCGCGCCGACGCCTGCAGCGGCGGCGGAGCCGACGCCGGCCAACGCTTCCGCGTAGTCATTGCGAA
>JAURVW010000149.1 GCA_030655275.1 Solirubrobacteraceae bacterium | reverse complement strand
AAGCGGTCGAAGACGCCCTTGCCGACGTCCTCGGAGAGGTTCACACCTATCGCGACGCCGCCGAGAGCGATGGTCTGGCCGAGGATGCCGGGGAGCAGGAACTGCAGGTAGTCCTGCTGGGAGCCCCCGGAGATCGCACCGCCGAACACGTACGTGAACAGGACGAGGAAGATCGCGGGCTGGATCGTCACGTCGATGAGCGCCTCGGGCGTGCGCATCGTCTTGACGAGGCTGCGCTGGGCGAGCAGCAGACTGTGTCGGACCAGCGCGGGGACGCGATGGATCGTCTTGGGGCCGCGGTCGGCGATGGCGCCGCCGGCGAGGAGGGTCGGCGAGCTCATGCTGCGACCTCCAGTCGGGGGTCGGCCGGGCGGGGATCGTCCCGGCGGGTGAGGGAGTAGAAGACCTCGTCGAGGCTCGGGAGGCGGAGTGAGAACTCCGAGACCTTGATGCCGGCGAGGGAGAGTGCGGAGACGATCGGGCCGAGGTCGTCGTCGCCCGCGACGGCGGCGCTGAGCACGCCGTTGCCGGGCGACTCGACAGGGGAGCCGGTGAGGTCGCGGAGGATCCGGTGCACGTCCATCAGGCGGGCCGTGTCGGCCGGGCGGACGACGACGGTCTGGCCGCCGACCTTCGCCTTGAGGGCGCTGGCGGTGTCGTCGGCGATCACGCGGCCGCGGTCGATCACGGTGATGCGGTCGGCGAGCGCGTCGGCCTCTTCGAGGTACTGGGTGGTGAGCAGGACGGAGGCGCCGTCGTCGACGATCGTGCGGACGACGTTCCACATGTCGTCGCGCTTGGCCGGGTCGAGGCCCGTGGTGGGCTCGTCGAGGAACACGACGGCCGGGCGACCGACGAGGCTCGCCGCGAGGTCGAGGCGCCGGCGCATGCCGCCGGAGTAGGTGCGGGCCGGGCGGCCCGCGGCCTCGGTGAGATCGAACCAGGCCAACAACTCCTTCGCGCGAGCCCGGGCGTTCTTGCCCGAGAGGTCGAGCAGGCGGCCGATCATCACGAGGTTCTGGGTGCCGGTGAGCGTCTCGTCGACGGAGGCGTACTGGCCGGTGAGGCCGATCAGTCCGCGGACGGCGGCGGCGTCGCGCACGACGTCCTTGCCGCCGACGCGGGCCTCGCCGGCGTCGGGCCTCAGGAGGGTGGCGAGCACGCGGACCGCGGTGGTCTTGCCGGCGCCGTTCGGGCCCAGGACGCCGAGGATCGTGCCGGCGGGGACAACGAGGTCGACGCCGTCGAGGGCCTTCGTCTCCCCGAATCGCTTGGTGAGCCCGTTGGCGACGATCGCCAGTTCGGGGAGGTCGGTGGTGGTGGTCATGGCGGCAGCATCGGCGGGAGCGCTCACAGCGCAGGCACACCGGCCGCGTGTCGCTCACACGGCGCTCACACGCCGCGGCACTGCGATGTCCGATCGCCGCTAGCCAACGTCGGGCCGCGGTGCGAGAGTAGCTCCGTGGCCGCGCTCTCCGACGCACAGTTCCAGGCGGTGTCGAGCCGTGATTCGCGGTTCGACGGCTGGTTCGTGATCGGCGTCGAGACCACCGGCATCTACTGCCGTCCGGGGTGTCCGGCGCGCACGCCACACCGCCAGAACATGCAGGCGTTCGCAACGGCCGCGGCCGCGCAGGGCGCCGGATTCCGGGCCTGCCGTCGCTGCCGCCCGGACGCCGCGCCGGGGTCGCCCGAGTGGGATCTGCGCGGCGATCTCGTCGCCCGCGCGATGCGACTCATCGGCGACGGTGTGGTCGGGCGGCGCGGGGTGGAGGGCCTCGCCGACCAGCTCGGGTACTCGGCCCGTCACCTGAACCGTCAGCTCATGGCCGAGGTCGGGGCGGGGCCGCAGGCGCTGGCGCGGGCGGAGCGCGCGCAGACGGCGCGGGTGCTGATCGAGACGACCGAGCTGTCGTTCAGCGACATCGCCTTCGCCGCCGACTTCGCGAGCATCCGGCAGTTCAACGACACGATTCGCGCGATCTTCGCCAGCACCCCGACCGAGCTGCGCCGGCGCGCGACCAGTCCGGCCCGGGATCAGGTGCCCGGCCTGATCACCGTGCGACTCGCCTACCGCGCGCCGATCCAGCTCGAGGCGCTGCTGGAGTTCCTGGGCCGCCGGGCGATCCCCGGGGTCGAGCACTTCGACGGCACGAGCTACCACCGCACGCTGCGGCTGCCGCGGGCCGACGGCCTCGTGTCGCTCGCGCCGGCTCCGAAGGGCGATGCCGTCCTCTGCCGCCTTCGCCTCGCCGACCTGCGCGACCTCTCGACCGCCGTCGCCCGCTGCCGGAACCTCCTCGACCTCGACGCCGATCCGCTCGCGATCGACGCGGCGCTCTCGTCCGATCCGCTCCTGGCTCCCGTGGTCGCGGCGGCGCCGGGCCGACGCGTCCCGGGCGCCGTCGACGGTGGCGAGCTGCTCGTCCGGGCAATCCTCGGTCAGCAGGTGACGGTCACGGCCGCGACGATGCTGGCAGGACGGCTGGCGGCGCAGCTCGGCGAGCGGTCGTCGCTCGTGCCCGCCGACGAGACCGACGACGATCCGCTGCGGCCCAGGGTGCTCTTTCCCTCGTCCGCGGCGCTGGCCGAGATCGACCCCGAGACGCTCGCGATGCCGGCGTCCCGGCGGCGCACGCTGCTCGCCTGCGCCCGAGCCCTGGCCGACGGCACGCTCACGGTCGACCCCGGCAGCGACCGCGACGCCCTCGAGTCCCAGCTCCTGGCGATGCCGGGGATCGGGCCGTGGACCGTGTCGTACGTCGCCATGCGCGCCCTGCGTCATCCCGACCGGTTCCTGCCCGGCGACACCGGCGTCCGTGACGGCCTGGCCGCCCTCGGCGCGACCACCGACCCGAGGAGCGCCGAGGCCGCCGCCGAGCGTTGGCGCCCGTGGCGCTCCTACGCCGTCCAGCACCTCTGGGCGGCTGGCCATCGTCAGGTAGCTAGCGCCCGATCGGCTGCGCGATGAGCCCGTCGCCTCATACCCAGGGGGGTGAGCCCCGCGGCGCCGAAGCGCCGCGGGCCAATGGCCCCCTGCTCGGCGCGGTCGCCTTCACCGTGCTCGCATGGGCCTCCGCGTTCGTCGTCATCCGCTCCGTCGGCTCCGAGGTCGACCCCGGACCGCTCGCGGCCGGCCGCCTGCTCGTGGGCATGGTGATCCTCTGGGCGCTGCAAGCGCGGCGGGGCTGGGTCGCGCCGAACGCCGCCGAGTGGCGAAGGCTGCTCGTGTACGGCATCGGCTGGTTCGGCATCTACAACGTCGCCCTCAACGCGGGCGAGCAGCACCTCGATGCGGGGACCTCCGCGATGGTGGTGAACGTCGGACCGATCCTGATCGCGCTCCTGGCCGCCGTCCTGCTCGGGGAGCGGCTCACGCGGTGGCTCGGCCTCGGGACCGCCATCGCCTTTGCCGGAGCCGTGGTGATCGGCCTTGCGACGCGCGGCAGCGCCCAGGCCGACGTCACCGGCGTCGCGCTCTGCCTCGCCGCCGCCGCGACCTACGCCGTCGGCGTGATCTGCCAGAAGCAGGTGCTCACGCGGCTGCCCGCCACGCAGGTCACCGCCGTCGGCTGCACGATCGGCGCGATCGCCTGCCTGCCCTTCGTGCCGGGCCTCCTCGACGACCTGTCCTCGGCCTCCACGAGCGCGGACCTCGCCGTGCTCTACCTCGGGATCGTGCCCACCGCCCTGGCCTTCAGCACCTGGGCGTACGCCCTGGGTCGCATGGATGCCGGTCGCCTCGGCGTGACGACCTACCTCGTGCCACCCGTCGCCGCGCTCGGGGGCTGGCTGTTCCTCGACGAGATCCCGCCGACGCTCGCCTTTGCAGGCGGTGCGCTCTGCCTGCTCGGCGTCGCCGTCTCGCGGCGCGCTGCAACACCGGCCGCGCCGACGCCACAAGCCGGACCGCCCGCACCGAACACCGAACCGCAACCGGAGGTCAATCGATGACCACCATCCACACGATCATCCCGTCGGTCGTCGGCGACCTGCAGCTCGTCGCCGGCGACGGAGGTCTGCGCGGTCTCCACATGGCCGGGCAGAAGTACTTCGTCGACCCCGCCGTCGACTCGCGCCCGGACCCATCCGCCGAGCTCTTCGTGCGGGCCGCCGAACAGCTCGAGGCCTACTTCGCCGGCGACCTTCGCGCCTTCGACCTCCCGGTCGAGTTCGTGGGCACGGCGGTGCAGGTCTCGATCTGGGAGCAGCTCCGCCTCATCCCGTTCGGGGCGACGACCACCTACGGCGCCCTCGCCGCCGCGATCGGCAAGCCGGGCATGGCCCAGGGCGTCGGGCAGGCGGTCGGCCACAACCCGGTCTGCATCGTCGTGCCGTGCCACCGCGTGATCGGCGCGAACGGCGCGCTCACCGGCTACGCCGGTGGCCTCGAGCGCAAACGTCGCCTCCTCGAGCTCGAAGGCGCGCTTCAGCCCGGCCTGCTCTGAGCGTCGCCTGCAGGTTCTGGCTCCTCAGGCGACCAGAACCAGCGCAGCGGCAGACACCTGCTCAGATCGCGCTGGTGCCGCCGTGGAAATGCACGCAGTTCTTGCCGGCGTGCTTCGCCTCGTAGAGGGCGGCGTCGGCGGCGGCGATCAGTGCTTGGGGATCCCGGATGCCGGGTCCGAGTGCGGCGACCCCGACGGAAGCGGTCACCCGAAGGTCACGCCCTTCGGTGTCGACGAGCTCGAGGGCCTCGATCGCCGCGCGTGCCCGCTCGGCGACGGCCAGGACGCCCTTGAACTCGGCGGCGTGCATCACGATCGCAAGTTCCTCACCGCCATAGCGGGCGGCCTCGTCGCCAGAGCGACAGCAGGAACGCAGCGCCTGTGAGGCTTCGCGCAGCACGTGGTCGCCGGCCTGGTGCCCGCGGGTGTCGTTGACCTTCTTGAAGTCGTCGAGGTCGAACAGGATCAGCGCGAGCGGATCGCCGGAGAGGTGGTAGCCGTCGGCACCAGCGGTGAGGAGTTCCTGGAGCCGGCGGTGGTTGGCCAGCCCCGTGAGCTCGTCGGTGAGCGCCTGGCGGTGCAGCATCGCGTGGCGTTCGATGTCGCCGGCCGCGACGCCGGCCTGGTCGCAGAGGTAGGCGAGCAGTTCGCGCTTGCGATCGGTGAAGTCCACGGCGCGCCGGGCGAGCACGATCACGCCGACCATCGTGTCGGCCACGGGCTCGCGCAGCGGGCACGCGACGGCGTGGATCCCGTCGACGGTGGCGACACTCATCACACCCGAGCGGGCGCACATCTCCTCGGCCCGGGCCATCGCCGGCTCGAGCTCGGGCTGCTCGCGCGTCTTGGCCCGGCGCACGAGCTGGCGGCCCGCGCCCGGGTGCGCACTGGCCCGCGCGGCGTCGGCGTCGAGGGCCTCGACGGCCGCTCGCATCGTGATGTTGAGCAGGGCGTCGAGGTCGAGCTTGGAGGCGAACGCGTCGCCGATCCGCTGTACCGCCACCTCGAGCCGGGTGCGCTCGGAGCGCAGCGCTTCGAGCCGGTCGTGGGCCTGGTCGATCCGCAGTGTGCGGTCGCGCGTGAGGAACGCCAGCAGCAGCACGAACCCGAACAGGGAGAGTGGCGCGAGGCTCAGCCCCTCCAAGAGCACGGCGTTGGCCGCGACGAAGGCGATG
>JAURVW010000143.1 GCA_030655275.1 Solirubrobacteraceae bacterium | reverse complement strand
TCATCCGCGAGTTACTGGATGCAGGCCGAGCGGAATACATTGTCTCACAGAACGTGGATGGGCTTCACCGTCGATCTGGTGTGAAGAAAGAGGGCATTAGTGAGCTTCACGGTAACTGCTTCATCTCCGTGTGCTGGAATTGTGGCGCTGATTACCCGTCCGATGAGGAGGTCCATGGGGGCCTGAACCCTCCCAAAACTTGCAAAGAGTGTCACCCACGCACTCCACACTTTTGCCACTGCACCGGAAAGCGCTGCTCAAAATGTCAACACATGCTCAAGGATAGCATCATTCATTTCGGAGAGTCCCTCCCCGTTGATGCACTAGTCCTCGCTGAGGAGCACGCGAAACTTGCGGACCTCTGCATCGTGCTGGGCTCCAGCCTGACTGTTAGCCCAGCGAACGGGATCCCCAAGACAGTTCTACGCCGAAAAGAAGATGGATCGAAAGGAAAAGTTGTGATTGTGAATTTGCAGAAGACGGACTTGGATAAACACGCCGCGATCCGAATTTGGGGTAAAACCGATGAAGTCATCGCCGCCGTTCAGGCCGAACTCGCCGCTGTGAAACCGAGAAGCGCTGCTCCACTCGGTGCCGAAGAGGAGGACGACGGCAATAGCGCAGCCGATGACCTTTCCGCCACCATTACGCACCGAGTGGCCACCAACAGCACCAACAACACCAACCAGCAAGCTGTGGCACCAACTCAAGCACCACGACAATTCCGAGTCGGCAACAAGCACCAAATCCTGACTGGCCGGCCAGATGGCAATGCGCACCAATGGACCATGTTCGTCCAGCATCTTTCCACTGCCGCTCTTCCTTCTACTGCTTCCTCCTCAGACACCCCAGTGCTGACCGCCGTCACCTATTACCTGCATCCGACTTTCTCCCCTCCTGAGGTCACTGTCTCAGCTTCCAGGACTGTCCCACCTCATCAGAACAGCTTCGAAATGAGCAGAGTGGGGTGGGGTACGTTTCCAGTGGGCGTGAAACTTCACTTCTCCAACGGGACTTCCGCCTTCC
>JAURVW010000130.1 GCA_030655275.1 Solirubrobacteraceae bacterium | reverse complement strand
TTTTATTTATAAAGCTTAAACGTATGATTAGGAAGGATAAAGTTCATTTATCATTAATTCCAATAATTGTATATCCTTTTACATTATTACTTTTTTCTGGCACCTATATGAACGTATCACTCTTTTGGTTTATAATTGCTTATGTTTATAATTATTCAACTCAACAAAAAAAAATTATAGTGAATAAGGATTTTGTAAATTCTATCTAAGCACATTTATCAGATAAATAAAATTTACCAGAATTTCTATGCCAATGAATATTTTGAAATGGAAGATAAAATGAAAAAATATTGATTTAATCTTGGCAATCAACAAATATTAAGGGATGAATTTCATAAATTAATGAAAGAAAAATATTGTAAACAGATATCACAAAATTGCTAATTTTAGCAATTTATAAGAATGCGTCTTGTTAAAAACCAATTAAAATTTTAAATCAATGACGTTTTATGAAAAATTGAATTTAAGCTATATTAAAACATAATTACATATATTAATGAAAGACATTCTCTTATTGACAACAGAATACCCTAATCCTGATTCAAATTTTGACACTCCTATTGTTCATTATTTCACAAAAGAATGGTCAGCAATGGGTTATAATGTAAAAGTTATACATTATCGATCGATATTTCCGATTTTTTTTTACTGGATTGCCTCTTTATTAAATAAACAAGTAAAAAGGTTTATTGGAACTGATTTTGTACCGACAAAAAGGAGAGCAAATGATATTCATTTCATAAAAGATTATGTTTCAGTATATAGTATTCCTATATTTAAATTCATTCCTCATGGAAGGTACCTAAATACTACTATTAGTAAACAAATAAATAAAATTATAGAGCTAAATAAGGAAGATAATTTTGTTCCGGATATTATTATAGGTCATTTTTATAATCCTCAATTAGAAATAATATCAAAATTAAAACAATTTTATCCACTTGCCCAAACTTGTATTGTGCTTCATGAGGGCCCTGAAATAATAAAAAAGACATACCCGAAAGATTATTTGACATATTTTAATGATATTGATATTTGGGGATTTAGATTTAAACCCTTAAAAGAGAGATTTGAAGCAATTTTTGGTAATAATTTTAAAACATTTATCTGTCATTCTGGAGTACCGCCAGAGTATGTTTATACATCAATTACTAATAAAAATTT
>JAURVW010000116.1 GCA_030655275.1 Solirubrobacteraceae bacterium | reverse complement strand
CCATCCTCGCGGTGGTCGCCGGCCTCACGATCACGGCGTCCGCGTCGTTCGCGCACGACGTCTACGCCTCGGTGATCCACCGCGGTAACCCACCGGAAGGTGCCGAGGTGAAGGTCGCCCGACGAGCTGCCATCGTGATCGGCATCGTGGCGATCGCCGGTGGCATCGCGGCCAACGGGCAGAACATCGCCTTCCTCGTGGCGCTCGCCTTCGCGGTCGCCGCGTCGGCCAACCTGCCGACGATCCTCTACTCGCTGTTCTGGAAGCGTTTCAACACGCGCGGCTGCCTGTGGAGCATCTACGGCGGCCTGATCATCACGATCACGCTCATCGTGTTCTCCCCCGCCGTCTCCGGTGGCGAGAAGTCGATGTTCACGGGCGTCGACTTCTCGTGGTTCCCGCTGAGCAATCCCGGCCTGGTCTCGATCCCGCTGTCGTTCTTCCTCGGCTGGCTCGGCACCGTGACCAGCAAGGAACGCCTCGAGGACAAGGCCGCCGAGATGGAGGTCCGGTCGCTCACCGGCGCCGGCGCCCACAAGGAGGTCCTCGAGCACTAGTTCGACCGGTCGGGCGCGGGGGCTAGCGGGGCTGCGCGGGGGCAAGCGGCCCTCGCGCCCCTGGCGCCCCCTGGGTCGCGGGTTCATCTGGACGGTCCAGAGGAATTCGCGACTCACGGTGGCAAGTTCATCTGGCCGGTCCAGATCGATTCGCGCTCAGGGTCGCAAGTTCATCTGGACGGTCCAGATGAATTTGCGACTCATCTTTCTGGTGTGGTCGATCGCTCACGAAGCCGACTGGAATCCAGCCGCGCCCGGCGCGTCCGGCCGACCGGGCCGCGATGCTGTGACCATGGAAGCCGAGGGGACCGCGAACGACTCCACCCTTGCGGACCCCGAATCGCTCGCGCGGACCTGCCTGGCCAATCTCGAGGCGGTCCTGCGGGTGATCCGAATCCCGCGCCTGGACGTCGTGGCGATGCTCGCGCAACTTCCGCCGGACATCGACGACCTGCTGACGGCGCGCGATCCGGTCGCCGAGGCCCTCGCGCCGTACGGCTGGCTCGTCTTCGACGGCTGCCCTCGCGACGTGTACGAGTCTGCCGCCAGGGCGGCAGAAACCATCGGTGCTGCGCAGAACCGAGCGCATGGCTCGTCCGACGTATCTAAGGCTCAACTTGAGCGTCAGACTGCCGTTGACGAGCTCCTGAGCGGCTACTGGAACGTGAGCCCCAACCGGCTTACGGGAATTCTCGACGGCGCTCGCCGGATCTACGAACCCACCGACGCCGCACCCGCCCTCCGCGAGATCCGCGATGGTCGGATCGCGCTGCTCCAGGAGGCGCTGGCCAACCATGCCGACGGCCGATACGCCTCAGCGATCGCGGTCGCCATCTCGCAGTTCGACGGGATCGCCGCCGACGTCCCGCCCACACCCGGCGCGGCCTTTCCGTTCCTGGTGGGCGACCTCCGCGACCTGAGTTCCCCCGACCCGCTGGTCACCGGCCGATCCATCGCGAGCCACCCCGGCTCGGTCGCCCTCGTGTCGCGACTCATGCGCACCGGCCGGCCCGACACGAACATCGGTGAGGGCCTGCATCGCCACGGCATCATGCACGGCCGCGACCTGCGCTTCGGCACCCGCGCGAACTCGACGAAGGTGCTCACCATCCTGCTGGCGCTCGTCCAATGGGCCGAGCCCCTCGCGCGCGCCCGCGCGTTAGAAACCCCGCCAGCCGATAACGCCGCCAACGCCGCCAACGCGGCCAACGCGGCCAACGCCGCCAGCCGAGAACGCCGCCAGCCGATAAGAGATCAGTCGATCGCCGCCGGCCGGACCGGGATGAGGGACTCGCCGTCGCGGAGAGCACGCACCTTTCGAACCGCGATCAGTGGGTCGCCGTCGTCGAGAGTGCCCCGCACAGCACCCAGCCGGTCTTGTCGACCTTCCCGGCGGCCTTGCCGAAGCAGAACGATCCGTCGTGCTTGCTGACGGTGAACCGGTCGCCCTTCTTCAGGTGCCCGAGGTAGAGGCCGGACGGCGAGCCGTCCTTCCTGGGCTGCCGGACGTTCGCGCCCTTGTGGTCGACCACCGTGTGGGTGCCGATGGCGTTGCGCGCCGCCGAGGCCGTCGGGATCACCACGAGCGACGTGGCCGCCACGGCGACCAGGGCATGAGGAGCAGAGCGAAGCCGGGACGTCATTCGCCGGACCGTAGTGTCTGCCGGTGAAGTCGTACGCGCCGTATCGCAGTTGACCGGTCGCGCCCGAGGACGCCGACCTCCGACCGGGCCGTCACGTCACGAACCGCGCGCCGACGTCACTGGCCCGGGAACGCGCGCCGACGTCACTGGCCCGGAACGACCGATGCCCGCCCCGCTCGGGTGAGCGGGACGGGCATCTGCAGAGGAGGGAGGGGGATTCGAACCCCCGGAAGACGGGTTGCGCCTTCAACAGTTTTCGAGACTGCCCCGTTCAGCCACTCCGGCACCCCTCCAAGGGCTGCGGCGTTCGCGAGAACGACGGGATGGAGCAGGTTAGCGAACCGGAGGGTGTGTGCGGCGGGCCGCACATCGCGCTCGTCAGCGGCGGGCCCGGAAGAAGGCCCTGAGGAGTTCGGCACACTCGGGTGCGAGCACCCCGCCGAGCACCTCGGGCCGATGGTTGAGCTCCGGGCGGTCAAGCACGCTCAGCACGCTGCCGCAGGCTCCGGCCTTGGGATCGAATGCCCCGTAGACCACGCGAGGCACGCGCGAGAGCACGATCGCCCCGGCACACATCGTGCAGGGCTCGAGGGTCACGTACAGCGTCGCGCCGAGCACCCGCCAGCCATCGCCGAGGGTTGCCGCGGCCTCCCGCAGGGCCAGGACCTCGGCATGGGCGGTCGGGTCGCCGGCGAACTCGCGCTCGTTGCGGCCACGCCCCACGATCCGGCCCCCCACGACGACCACCGCGCCGATCGGCACGTCGCCGTGCGCCTCCGCCACTTGCGCCTCGGCCATCGCCTCCCGCATCCACCGCTCGTCGACCGGATCGCCGGAGTCGGGTCGGGTCGCGGGCAGGTCCTCCACCCCACCATCGTCGCAGGGAGCGCTCGGCCGCACCGCTCGGCTCCACTGCGAAACGGACCACGGTCCCGGTGTCTCTCAGCGACCGGGACCGTGGTCCGTTTCGAGATTGGGTGGCTGGGGGCCGGGCCGGGTTCGCAGGCGGACACTCCGGAAGCGATGTTGGCGCCGATTCCGGGTAGACCGGTGCAACTCCTGGGCCGTATCCCGTGTTCAATGGATGAGATGGCAAACCGAGGGGGAAGACTGCTGGCGCTCGGCGCAGCCGCGGCGCTGGCGCCCCTGCTCGCCATCGGTCCCTCTGCCGTCGCCGCATCGAGTTCGAGCGACCTTGGAGCTGCGGCGTCATCTTCGGCCGGCCTCGGAGCCGCGTCGTCACCTTCGACCAACCGCGACGCCGCGTCGCCCACCGGCTCTGCGCAGACCTCCGCGGTGCCCGCGCCGCGCGGCCGAGACCTGCCCGTCCGCGGCAACGAGCTCCTCGTGCGCCCGCGCGGCGGCGCCTTGCAACGGGTGACGCTCCGAGCAGACGCCGACCCTGTCGCCGTCGCCGCCGAACTGCGCAAGAACACCGCCGTGATCGCGTCGGCCGGAGCGAACCTCATCGCGACGGCCGCTGGCGTCCCCACCGCACTCCGCGGCGCCGCCGCCCAGGCGACCACGCCGACCAACCTCACGCCCGTCCAGGCCCCCGTCACCGACGACCTCCCGTCCGCCCCCGCCAACCTCCGAGGCTGGATCCCGAACGATCACATCGGCGACGTCCCGTGGACCGAGCTGCAGTGGAACTTCATCGGCCCGTTCGGCATTCGCGCGACGGAAGCCTGGGCCGAGCTCCGCACCCGCCCCGCGAGGAGCATCGCGGGGCGCGGCGTACGCGTCGCCGTGATCGACTCGGGCATCGCCTATCGCTCGCGCGGCGACTACCGCGCCTCGCCGGACGTCGATCCCGAGCGCGTGCTCACCGGCTACGACTTCGTCGACGAGGACCGCTACCCCGACGACCTCTCCGGTCACGGCACGCACGTGGCCTCGCTCATCGCCGGCGCGACCGACAACGACGCCGGCCTCACCGGCATCGCCTACAACGCCGACATCCTCCCGGTGCGCGTGCTCGACGAGAGCGACGAGGGCGACGTCGTCTCCATCGCCCGCGGGATCCGGTACGCCGTGCGCCGCCAGGCCGACGTGATCAACCTGTCGGTCGACTTCCCGGTGAGCGCGACGGCCGAGGACATCCCCGAGGTCATGGACGCGATCGACTACGCGCGACGCGAGGGCGTGCTCGTCGTCGCGTCCTCCGGCAACGACGGCATCGGCGAGGTCGCGCTGCCGGCGCGCTCCTCCTCGGTCCTGTCGGTCGGCGCCACGACGGTGAACGGCTGCCGCTCGGCCTTCTCGAACGCCGGCGCCGCGCTGGATCTCGTCGCCCCCGGCGGCGGCATCGACCATCGCTCCGAGTCCGGCTCGCGCTGCCGACCGGGAGCCATCGGGCCGCCGATCCCCCAGATCACGCTCGTGCGCGCCGGCAACCCGACCCTCCTCGGCGTGCCACTCAACTACGTCGGCACCTCCATGGCCGCCGCCCACGTGACCGCCATCGCGGCGATCGTCCGCGCGAGCGGTGTGCTCGGCAAGGACCCGAGCCCGGGCCTGCTGGCCGCCTACCTCGTGCGATCGACGCGCGACCTCGGCCCCAAGGGGCGCGACGCGCGCTACGGCGCCGGCCTGATCGACGCGGCCGCCGCGGTCAACCGGCGCACCGGCAAGGCCGCCGTGCGCGGCGCCAAGCGGGCGGTCGCGAACGCGAGTCGCACAAGGACGGCCCTGCCCGTCCGATAGAGGGAACGATGGTCGCTCACCACCACGCCTCTCCGGCCGCCGCCGCATGAGCGGTCGCATCGACCTGCACTGCCACCTGCTGCCGGACCTCGACGACGGCCCGGCCGACGACGGCGATGCCCTCGCCCTCGCCTGGGCGCTCGTCGACGACGGCGTCACGACCGTCGCCGCCACCCCGCACCGCACGGCGCGTTTCAAGATCCCGGTGCTCGAGCTGCGCCAGCGCCACGCCGCGCTCGTGAGCATGCTGGCCCATCACGAGGTGCCGCTCGAGGTGCTCCTGGGCTCCGAGGTGGCGGTCGACGCGCTCCTCGACATGGACGGCACGGAGATCGAGGCCCTGAGGATCGGAGAGACCGGCCCCCTGCTCGTCGAGTTGCCCCAGCGCGAGGGCTTCGGTGACCCGACCTGGCCCGTGCACGAGGTGCTCGACTCCGGGGTCCCCGTGCTCCTCGCCCACCCCGAGCGCATCCCGCTGCTGCAGGCCGACCTCGCGCCCCTGCGCGCCCTTGTCGAGCGCGGTGCCCACGCGCAGGTCACGAGCGGCGCGGTGATCGGCCGCTACGGCCGCACCGCCCAGTCCGTGGCCATGGACATGCTCGCGGCCGGCCTGATCGACGTGATCGCGTCGGACGCCCACCACCACGAACGCCGCCCTCCGGAGACCGGCACCGCGCTGGAGTGGCTGCGCACCAATCGACCCGAGGTCGATGGCGACGGCCTCGCGGTGCATACTCCGCGGGTGCTGATTCCCCCGCGAGCACCCGTGTCTTGAGCGCGACCCCGGACGTCGTCCCGGACGGCACGCCCGACGACGCCTCCTCGACGCCCGCCGCCCGCGTCGTCGCGCGCAACACCGCCCTGCGCGCGGCCGCCGAGGTGCTCGGCAAACTGGCGACGCTCGCCCTGACCGTGGTGATGCTCCGCCAGCTCGGCGCCGGCGCCGTCGGCGACTTCGGGGTCGCCCTCGCGATCTCCCAGCTGTACTGGCCCATCGCCGGGTTCGGTCTCGACCGGCTCATGCTGCGCGAGATCGCCGTCGACGACGCCGCGAAGGCGCGCATGGTGCCGCAGCTCAACGCGTTCAAGCTCGTGATCGGGCTGCTCTGCACGCTCGTCGGTACTGCCGGGATGGCGCTGTACAACCCGGACTCCGACGAGGTCGTGCTCGTCACCCTGCTGCTCTCGCTCGGGCTCGTCGCCACGCTCATCGGCGCCACCGCGCAGACCGTCTTCATGGCGAAGGAGCGCACCCAGGACTACTTCGTCGCCGCGCTGCCCGTGAAGGTGCTCGGCGCGATCCTCGGGATCGCGGCCCTCGCCGTCGGTGGCGGCATCGTCGCGGTCGCCACGACGAACCTCTTTGCCGCGGTCATGGGCGTCGCGCTCGGCTGGTGGATCCTGGCCCGTCGCTACGACCAGCCGCCGGCCACGCTCGCCGGGAACCCGCGCACGTGGTGGTCGCTCGCGCGCACCGCCGGCCCGTGGGGCGTGCAGGAGATCTTCGGCCAGGTGATGTTCCGCGTGGGCATCATCGTGCTGTACCTCTACGCGGGCCGGCAGGTCGCCGGTGAGTACCGCGTCGCCTACCAGCTGCTGGAGGCGACGCTGTTCCTGCCGTGGTCGATCGCGACCTCGATCCTGCCGCTCATCGCGAGGTCCAAGCGCGGGGTGTCCGAGCATGGCGAGCCGACGCTCGAGGCCGTCACCCGCGGGTCGATCGAGCTCGTCATCGCGCTCATGCTCCCGATCGCCATCCTGCTCGGGCTTTGCGCGGAGCCGATCCTCGCGCTCCTCGGGAAGGACGCCGCGCCCGCCGTGGAGTTCCTGCCCTACCTCGCGGCCGCGTCGGTCGTCTACGGCGTCGGGCACATGGCCGGCATCGTCGGCCTCACCCACCTCCCGGGCCGCCGGACGATCGAGGTCACGGCCATCGCCGCGCTCTTCAGCGTCGCGGCCGTTGCGCTGCTCATCCCGGCGCAGGAGGGCAAGGGCGCCGCGATCGCCGCCCTCGCGACGGAGCTCGTCCTCACCGGCCTCTCACTCGGGCTCGCCGTGAAGGTCGCCGGTGCCGAGATCCTACGTAGCGCCGCCTCGGTCGGCGTGGTCTCGGGCCTGGCGATGGCGGCCGTCGTCTACCCGCTGCGCGACCATCTCGTGTTCGCCGTGATCGCGGGCGGGGCGGTGTATCTCATCGTCCTGCTGGCGCTGGAGTACCGTCGACAGGGACCGGCCTGGATGCTCGCGCGTTCCGTGCTTCCGGGCTCGCGATGACCGTCCCGACCTCCCCCCTCCTCAGCGACGCGGAACCCAAGTCCGCCGGCGACGCCGCTTCGGCCCTCGCGCAACTGCGTCGCCCCTCGCGGCTCGGGCTGGCGCTGCTCGGCGTCCTCGCGCTGATCTTCGCGGCCGGGGTCGTGTCGGTCATGGACCAGGTCGCGCCGTCGTTGCCGCTCGCGCTCGTCGGCGGGGTCGGCCTCATGGCGCTCGTCTCGCTCGCGATCGGCCGGTACGAGGTGGCCGTGGCCTTCGGGTTCCTCATGTCGGGCGTGGTGAAGATCGAGCCGGCTCCGCCGGACGGCGTCTTCGCCGTGATCATCGCGATCGCGATCGTGACCGGCCGCCTGCGGGTCGACCGGGTCCCTGCGCCCGTCGCCTTCCTTCTTGCCGGCCTCAGCGCCCTGAGCGTGTTCTCGTTCGCCGAGGCGTTCTCGGTGGGCTACGGCATCCGGTTCGTGGCGATCACCTTCTACCTCTTCGTCTTCTCGGTGTGGCTCGCCGGCTATGCCGACCGCGACCGCCGCGGTCGCCAGATCGTGATCGCGTGGCTCACCATCGCGATCATCTCGGCGTTCCTCGGCACCCTCGCCCTGCAGTTCCCCGGCTTCCCGATGCGCCTGGAGTTCATCGCCGACGGCGCCAGCCGCGGCAGCGCGCTCTTCAAGGATCCGAACGTCTACGGCCCGTTCCTCGTGCCGATCGCCGTGATCCTGCTCGAGGAACTCATCGCGCCGCGCCTGCTGCGGATCGGGATCATCACCGGGCTCACGCTCTTCGCGATCCTGATCGTCGGGCTGATCTTCTCCTTCTCGCGCGCCGCCTGGGCCAACATGCTCATCTCGTCGGCCGTGATGCTCGCGATCCTGCTGTTGCGACGCCGCAACACCCTCCGATTGCTCGGCGTGCTCGGCGGCCTCGGCGTGGTGGGGATGGTGGTGCTCGGCATCGTCGTGTTCGGCGGCCAGGCCGAGTTCATCGGCCAGCGCGCGCAGCTGCAGGGCTATGACTCCGAGCGCTTCGGGGCCCAGCGAGCCGGCATCCAGATCGCAAGTCAGCATCCGCTAGGCGTCGGCCCGGGCCAGTTCCAGTTCCACTACCCCGTCGAGACCCACTCGACCTACGTGCGCGTCCTCGCCGAGCAGGGCCCGTTCGGCCTGGCCCTCTGGGTCTCCCTCTGTCTCGTCACCCTCGGGCTCGCCATCGCCAACGCCTTCGCCGGCCGATCGGCCGGCGGAATAGGCAGCGCCGCGCTCCTCGGGGCGTGGTGCGGACTCCTCGTGAACTCGGCCGTGGTCGACACCCTCCACTGGCGACACCTCTGGGCCGTCGCCGGACTCATCTGGGCCGCCTCGATGGTCGGCGAACGCCGCGAACGCCACAACCAGCGCACCCTCGCGAGGCGCGACGCCGAGCGGAAGGCCGCGATCGCGGCGCGACGGCCGTCTGGGCAGGCCGGGGCAACCGACGGCTCAGACGACGAGCCGCTCTTCGGCGAGTCGGGCTACCGCCCGGCCGCCGGGCTCTGAGCGACGGCGGTGCCGCCTCCCGGCGGACGCTCGATATCGGTTGTTATGTCAGGCTGAGGATGAGAGCTGTGCAGCTAGCAGGCTCGTAGTCCCAGACCGCCACGGTTCGCCGCTACGACCCAGACTTCTGACAAGTAGCCGAAGCGCCCATCGCCCCAGCGGATGCCGTACCAGCGGGTCGAGGTGAAGAGGCCAGGGTTCCCGTCATCAACGCTCGAGTTATCTTGCCCGTTGGTCGTTCGGTCGCCTAGAACCGTGCATTCAGCCGCGATGACCGCGCCGCTGCCCATGTCCGTCCCACCTAGCGCGCAACCATTCCGTTTGCAGAAGTTTCGCGTTGCGCTCGACAGATATGCCGGGGTGTCCTCCCGCATCCCAGCACCGTTGGTCACCCGGTTATCGACGGTGATAGCGGTGCTGGTTGGCGGCTGTGGGGTTGGTTGAGGAGTTGGGGGGACCGTCGGCTGGGGAGCAGTCGTTGACCACGTAACGCGGTTGGACTCCAGCCCGTCGGCAGTAACCCAGTGTTCCGGCCCGTCGGCCGAGAAGCACTGATTGGACGTCGAACCGTTTCCGGCCGCGTCAGTTGGAAGAGAGAATGTCGAAAAGCCGCCAGGATCAGCGCTATCTCGGCATACAATGGGGACGGCGGTGTTCGCGGCGAAGCCACTCAACGAAATGGCATATCGGTAGCCCTTCGGTCCTACCGGTCCCTGAGCGACGGACACTCGCCGGCCGTCCTTCGAGTCGGGTGCGGAAGTTGGGGCCGCGCAAGTCGCCGAGAAACCTGCTTCGTCGGGGATAACCCCGTCGAGATACGAGTGGTGGAGCCTGATCGGACCGGGCGTCCCCTTGGCTTTCAGACAGCCATAGACAGCAGCGGAAGAGATCCAGTTCCGAATGAGCTTCCCGCCCCGATTGACCACTAGCCACGACGACTTCTGAGCCGCTGAGTCGTCGCTCCACTGCACGATCCATCCGTCGTACGCAGCGGCCGCGGTGGCGCTCGTCGGCATGTTGCAACTGTTTTTGACCAGCGTGGTCAGGCTGGCGTTCTCGTGCCAGGCCTCGAAATCCCATGTGGGTCCGATACCTGGTGCGTTTGATCCCACGATGTGGCAATCGAGCTGCTGCTTCAAGCTTTCCGCGGCTGCCCCGTCGATACCCGAGAAGCCAGCGCCGCACTTGCCGGTCAGCTCTTTCCAAACGTCGTCCCACAAGGGTGGGATGCGTCCGAGGACCTGAACCTTGGTTGTGGGATACATGCTGATGCGGGTCCCGTAGCCCTCGCCGCTAACCCTCGCGGCCGCGACCCACTGGCCGTTGCACTGCGTGAACCCACCACCCACGTCCTCCAACCGGACAGCCTGCGCACGAGTGGCCGTCGACGCAGTACCACGCTTCTTGGGCGTACGTTGACCGCGAACGGTCACCGCCACCTTCGACGCCAGACCAGAAGGCGAATCGAGATCAGGGCCTCCGAGCAGGACGTACGCTTTTTTGCCCGGCGTCCAACTGACGGGGATGCACTCGCCGCCCAGTCGTTCAGGGCACGCGTGGAAAGTACTTGGCCAGCGGAAACGCAGCCGTACAGTTCCAGAAGGCGTGACCGTGAGCGGTTGTCCGACAACAACGCCTTTGTCCCGCGAAGTCAGCGACGGAACCAAACCCGCGGAGACTCGCGATCCCGGCTCGAGTCCTCTGGCCGACACGGTGACGAAGGACCCAGGTTTCGCTGAGCCGGAGAAGCGGGCCCTTGTAGTCGTGGCAGCCTGGGCGCTCGTCGCGCCGACTACGACCCCCAAAATCGCAACCGCAGTCGCTAGAGCCCTCGCTTGCCGCATCATCGTGACAGTACGGGTGTTGCGTCCGCCCCGCAACGTCGCGTTCATTGTCCCGGAGAGAGGTTCAGGTCACCGCGAGAGCGATGGTCCAACCGATCCCGATGCAACTGAGGGGTGCGAAACCGTCTCGGAAGACGGTCGGGTCTGGACGTGGATCTGGCGAGACGGCGGATTGGACGACGAAGCAATGCTTCGGGTGCAAGCGACGCTGTCGCCCGCCTACGCGGCCATGCGGGCTACCCTGCCGAGGGTTGGGGCCGAGACCCGGGTCGTCGTTTCTACCCCTGGGGTTCGCTCCAGGTCCCTCCCGGCGTAGAGGTCGGGACTGCGGGACTAGGCGACAAACGGCCTCCGCCGGAGAAGATCTACGACCTCCCGCGCCGCCGAGCCGAAGACGACGCCGGATCTCCATGGAACCGTCGCCCACCCCCCGGTCGATGCAGCACCGATCGACCACTCCGACGAGAAGCGGCTCGCCCACCAAACCACAGGCGGGCGGCGGAGCTGTTGCAGTTGGCGACGTCGTCTGGCGCGACAACGAGGAATTCGGGCAGCCGGCGAGGGCCTTTTTGGTCCCGCAGGTCGAGCTCGGTGGTACGCATGCCGCGTCGACCTGTTCGGGCGTGAGCGGCCTGGGCTGGCCGGGCGGACCTTCGGGGAGCGGACCTCTAGGACTTGGCGGTCCAGCGCGACGACCTCGCCGGCGCGGAGGCCGGCGCCGAGCATCAGGGCCGGCGCCGGCGGCACGCGCGAGTTCGCGCAGCGCGCTCATGTGCGGCGCGATCGACGCCGACGCCAGGTCGTCGTCCTCAAGGTGGTGGCGGAACGCGATTGCGATTTCGGCGGTCAGCGCTCGGGACCGGCCATCGCCACTGCCGAGGTGAAGGGAACGCCTTGGGTCTGGTGCATCTGTGGCCCGTCTCGTCGCCTCGGCTCGGCGGGCGTGGCCGGCCTGACGCGTAGCCCAGGCGTTGGCTTGGCAGCACCACGCGAAAGCCTCAAGCTCGGGCGTGATGAGCTCTTGTCGGGTAGCGAGCTTTTTGAGCAACGGTCCAAAGCGAGCAGCAGAGCGCATCCACCTCCGCGACCCTGACGGGGGCAAGCCTTCGCGATTGCTGCCAAAGACTCACGCCGAGCGAACGGTGTGCGAGATAGGCGGAGTGCTGAAGCAGCGTCGACGGTGCGAACAGAGGGTCGTTGGCCTTGAGGTATCCCTCGGCCCCAGAGAGATACGTGGTTGCCGCTTGGTCTCCCCCTGCCGCGGCGGTGGCCCGGGGGCCGACTGATATTGCTCGGGAGTCCGAGCCGGGCCGCCGCACGAGTGTTGTCTGGTGCGCGGCGAACTCTCAGCCCTCGAATCGTTGCGCCATCTGGCACTACCTCAAGCCCCAGGTCGCAAATGCGACCTGGGGCTTGAGGCTCGTGTGCGGGTTTAGTTCCTGCCGCGGCCGGAAGATCGTCCTACGAGGACGATTGCGACGGTCGCTGCGATACACAGAGCGGCAATCAGGTTGCTGTTCAGCCCTGCTGACGAGCCGAGGACGTTGATGACGGCCGCAACCAGGATGACGACCGTCACCGTGGCGACGACCACTCGAGTGGGCGGCGAACCGGGGCTACTCGTCACGAGCAGTCCCCTTTCCCCGGCGCAGCTCGATCACGAGCAGACAAGGAAACAGCACGAGGCCAATCACGATGTAGAAGCCCAAAGTGCCGGGCCCGGAGGCGAAGTGATGATCTGCAGCCACCTTGCCCGAGAGCATCAGGACTCCGATTACTGCGAAGACGCCTGTCACCGCAGCCCATCCGATCGCTCGCTGGTTCATTTCGACACCGCGTCTTTGCCCATCAGCCCGTAGCTAACCACCTTGCTGGCAGCCTCGTCGCCCTTCTCGTACTTGTCGCCGTAGATCTCCTTGTCGGCCTGCGCGCCGGCCTCGAGGCCGCCATCGACGAAGCCGCCGGTGGCGCATCCCGAAGCCGCTCCGGCCGGTCCGCCGGTGGCACCGCCAACAATCGCGCCGCTAACGCAGCCCTTAGCTGCGCCCTCCACAAACGCGCCCGAGACTCGAGACACCGAGTGCCATGTCTTGCACTTCAAGACAATGCAGAGCCCGGACGGATCGGCGTTGTTGACAGGGTCAGAGCCGACGTAAAGGTAAGCGTTGGCGTTGGCCAGATCGCTGACCGTTCTGAGCGGATCGGGCTGGGTCCACCGTCCCGATGACGGCTGGTAGTACCGAGCGCCGTAATGCATGAGCCCGTTGCCGACATCGAGACCACCGACGTACGTGATCTGCGTTCCCGGACCGCTACCTGGGGTCGTGACGCTTGCATTGCCGTCGACGTCGTAGCTGTAGGCCTTCTGCACGCCCGCGTTGCCGTCGACAAGCGCGATGGTTGATCCGATGTTGTCGGTGACGAACCAGCGCTTGACGCCGCCCGCAATCTGACTTACGGCCTCTCCGCTGCCCGGGTCTCGGACGATCTGAGCAAGCGTGCCGGAGACCGTGGTCCGACCCACTCCGAGAACCGTGTTTTGATAGCTCGAGGTCCCGACGCCCGTGATCTCTCCGTTAGTGGGTGACAGCGTCGTCACGTTCCCGCCGGCGACAGTCTTGAGTCGGTTCTTGCCATCCCAAGCCATGGCGACTCCGCCGGTCAGCTGGTTGCCAGCTCCGTCGTACGTGTATGCGGTTGCACCGGCCGGTGCGGTGGCGCTACAGGCCGTGGCACTCGTCCCGGTTGCTTGCCAGCACAGCTGGTTATCGGCGTTGTAGGCGTAGGTCGTGGCGACCAGTGCCCCGGCGCCAGTGGTGGTGGTGCGAGCCGTCCGGTTGCCTGCCCCGTCGTAGGTGAACTGGTCCTTTCGAACGTTGCTTCCGCCCGATCCGTTGATCGTCTGGGCCAGGGTGAGCATGTCGTTGTCGCCGTAGGCGTAGCCCGTTGTCGTGACTGCCGTAGAACCCGTTCCGAAGTCGACGGTGGAGTCGACTAGCTCGTGGTTTGTCGAGCCGGCGGTGTAGTTCCACAGACGATGCATCGTCTGTGCACCGGTCGAGGTCTGCACGATGAGATCGGTGAGCTTCCCCGCCGTATCGCTCGTCTGTTTGACCGTGGCGTTGCCGGGCAACTTCTCGATCACCATCGTGTGTGTGCCGTCGGTGAACCCGGGATCGTTCGGGTAGTGGTATTCCATGTTTGTGGTGTCGTTGCCGGTTGTGGCCGTCGGCGCCACGACCGACTTGGTGCGGTTGACCTCGTCGTAGCTGTACGTGACGGTTCCTGACGCGTCGGTCAGCGTCTTCAGGTTGCTTCCCTTGTCGTAGGTGTAGGCGTTCGAGCCTGAGCCCGCCAGCGTCTCGCTGGTCTTCCGGTTGACCTTGTCGTAGCCGTACGTGCTGGTGTTCGTGCCCTCGGTACGGCTCGTGATGTTGCCGTCGGCGTCGTAGACCAGGGTCGTGGTCTTACCGTCGCTGTCGGCGATGGTGACGTTGCGGTTGTTCTTGTCGTAGCCGAACGTCAGAACCTTGCCGTTTCCGTCGGTGACCGTTGCGACTCGCGAGAGTCCGTCGTACGTGTACGTCGTGGTACCCATCGCGGCACCGGTCCCCACGGGTGTGAGCGGCTGAGGAATCACCTTCCACAGCTCGTGGTTGGCGTTGTACTGATACGTGGTGACGTTGCCCTTGCCGTCCGTCGCTGTCTTGAGCGACCCGCTCGTATCGGCGCCAGACGTGTTGTAGGCGAGCGTCGCCTGCAGGTTGGTGCCGGACTTCGACGTAAGCATGCTGCCCTGAGCGTTGTACGTCATGTCGGTCACCTTCCCCTGGGGGTTGGTGATCTGCGTCGGCCGTGACGCTGTGAGGTCCGACTGGCCGGGGGTCGTCGGATAGACGGCGTCGGTCTTGGCTCCTGTGGAGTCGGTGATGTGCGCGGGGTTCTGGCCCGAGGCGTCGAACGTCACGCTGTTGCTGGCTTCATTGCTCGTGCCGGCGTACTGGCTGAACTTCGTGCTGTTGCCCTGTGGGTTGTAAGTGGTGGCGGTGTCGTGGCCCAACGCATCGCGGGCCTTAAGCACCGCGCCTTCCTGGTCCCAGCAATACGTGGTGGTATGGCCGTTGGGGTCTGTAACGAGGGTTTCGCCAGAAGTCTTGGGCTTAGGCGGCGTCGCCGTGAGGTCTGCCACGGGGCACCAGGAGTCGATCGCCGCGCCGGACTTGTAGGCGAACGTCGTCTTGATGTCGTTGGCGGTGGTGCCGTCGATCTTGCGAGTGATCGACGTAACTGCCTGATCGGAGTTGTAGACGATCAAGGTGTCGTTACCGCGGGCATCGGTGATCTTCGTCAGAAGGTCAGAGCCATCGGTGGTGTAGTCGTAGTGGGTGACGTTGCCAACTGGGTCGGTAGCGGTGCGAACGAGGTCGTTGCCCGGGTCGTACGTGTAGGTCCACGTTTCCCCGCCGGTGATCACCGAGCTGGGCACGTTGAGCGAGGTGATGAAGCCGTCGCTATTGCTGGTGAGCGTGTAGCCACGCCCGCGGGAATCGATGATCTTAGACAGCGCATTCCCTGTGCCGTGCGCTTCAAACGACGTCGTATTGCCGTACTGATCGGTCATCTGGTCGGTGTAGGCAAACGGGCCGTCGTACCAGCCGTACTTCACGCCCGAAGCGTTGTCCGTCAGCGTGAAGCGGCCGCTGGTCGGTGCCGCGCGGG
>JAURVW010000115.1 GCA_030655275.1 Solirubrobacteraceae bacterium | reverse complement strand
GTCGATGCGCGAATGGTCGGTGGAGATGCCCTTCACCAGGCCGAGGCCGGTGCGCAGGTCGGCCGGCATGGTCGCCGGGTAGCTCGCCGGCAAGCCGGTTTTGACGTCGACTTCGGTGGTGGCGGCCATCTCCAGCACCATCGACCCACTAATATAGACGTAATCGGAAATGGCCAGGGTGGCGCGGCCGATCGCCACCTGGGTCAGGCGGCCCTTGGTGCCGTCGAGGTCGATGCTGACGTGGCTGGACGGACCGGTGGCCACTTCGACGGGGGTGGCGGAAAAATCGACCACCGCATCGCTGGTGACATCGGCGCGGTTGAAGGCGACGGCCAGGTCGCTGGCGGCCAGCTTGAAGCCGTCGATGCCGACGAATTCGGCGTTGCCGGCGGCGGCCGTCAGGGCGGTCCAGTTGTGCAGGGGCGCGCCCTGCTGGGCCAGCACGGCCAGCGCCAGGTCGACGTCGGTCATGGCCAGGCCGAGCTTGTCGTCGGTGCCGGCGCCGGCGCCGACAAACACGTTCATGTCGGAGGCGCCGAAGGTGAGCTCGTCGACGGTGACGCTGCTGCCGTCGCCCAGTTTGACTTGCACGCCGGAACTGCGGCGCACGGCGATGTTGCCGCTGGCTTGCACGAAGCCGCCGACGTTCAGGCTGGCGCCGCCCAGCGCCACTTCTTTCAGGGACGCCATCAGGCCGGCGCCGTACACGTAGTCGAGGCCGCCCGCGTGCACGGTGGTGTTGCTGGCGTCCAGATTGGTCGAGTTCCAGCGCAGGGCGACGGTGTCGGCGGTCATGGAGACCAGGCTGCCCAACTGGGCGTGCAGGCTGCCGCGCGCTTCGATCACGCTGCCGCCGGTGCCGATGTGCATGCCGAAGTTGGCATGGTCGACGCCGACCAGGAAGCTGCCGGCGCCGATGCTGGCGCTGGCGCCCTGCCCGACCACGGCCATGCCGGTGCTGTCTTTCTCGAAGGCGAAGTCGCCGGCGACGGCGACGGCGCCGCCGACCGTGGCGTGCAAGCCCATCACGGTGGCCTGCAGGGCGACATTGTTGCCGAGCGCGCCGAAGGTGTATTCAAAGCCGCCGGCGAAATTGAGGGTGCGGCCCGACAGGTCGGCGCCCAGATGGTTCATGCGCAAGGTGACGCTG
>JAURVW010000112.1 GCA_030655275.1 Solirubrobacteraceae bacterium | reverse complement strand
GACCCCGACCGGTTTTCCGAGGCCGACCTGGCCACGCTGCAGTCCTTCGGCCATCTGGCCGCCGCCACGGTCAGCGTGGCCGGCCGCATCGCGCAACTCCAATCGCGCGTCGAGCGCGAAAGCCTGCGCGCCGAGGGCTTCCGGCTGGCGGCAGGGCCGCGCACCCGCAGCCTGATCGGCCGCAGCCCGGCCCTGCGCGAGTTGCAGAAGCAGATCGACCTGGTCGCCGGCAGCGACCTGCCGGTGCTGATCCAGGGCGAGACCGGCGTCGGCAAGGAACTGGTCGCCGAGGCGCTGCACGCGGCCTCGTCGCGCGCGGCGCGGCCGATGATCAGCCTGAACTGCGCCGCGCTGCCCGACACCCTGGTCGAGAGCGAGCTCTTCGGCCATGTGCGCGGTGCCTTCACCGGGGCGGTGGGCGAGCGGCCCGGCAAGTTCGAGCTGGCGAATGGCGGCACGCTCTTCCTCGACGAGGTCGGCGAACTGGCGCTGCCGGTGCAGGCCAAGCTGCTGCGCGTGCTGCAGAGCGGGCAGCTGCAGCGGCTGGGCTCCGACCGCGACCACCACGTCGACGTGCGCCTCATCGCGGCGAGCAACCGCAACCTGGCCGACGAGGTGCGGGCCGGGCGCTTGCGCGCCGACTTCTACCACCGGCTCAGCGTCTATCCCTTGCCGGTGCCGCCATTGCGCGAGCGCGGGCGCGACGTGCTGCTGCTCGCCGGTTTCTTCCTGGAGGAGAGCCGATCACGCCTCGGGCTGGGCGGGCTGCGGCTCGACGCCGGTGCGCAGGCCGCGCTGCTCGCCTACGACTGGCCAGGCAACGTGCGGGAACTGGAGCATCTGCTCGGCCGCAGCGTGCTGAAGGCGCTGGGACGCCACGCACAGCGGCCGCGCATCCTCAGCCTGGAGGCGGTCGACATGGACCTGCCGGGCAAGGCCAGCGGCGGGGTGGTCGACACGGCCGACGAGGCCGTCGCCGCGTCGCCACCGGTCCCGTCGTTGGCGTCATCGGTACGTGGCGAGGGCCGCAGCCTGCGCGATGCCGTGCAGGCC
>JAURVW010000095.1 GCA_030655275.1 Solirubrobacteraceae bacterium | reverse complement strand
GACCGAGATGCCCAGATCTTCCAGCATCCGCACCGAACGCCGGCGGAAATCGTGCGCGGTGCCACCGGGAACGTTGTCGAAATACCCCGCGGAGTCGACGGGGACGGGGCCCTCGGGCCCGAACGACGACGACTTCAGCAGGTAGAACTCGATCTCGGGGTGCGTGTAGAACGTGAACCCGGCATCGGCGGCCTTCGCGAGCGTGCGCTTGAGCACGTGGCGGGGGTCGGCGACCGCCGGCTGCCCGTCGGGCGTCGTGATGTCGCAGAACATCCGTCCCGTCGGGTCGATCTCTCCGCGCCATGGCAGCGTCTGGAAGGTCGTCGGGTCGGGCTGCGCGAGCAGGTCCGACTCGTAGGTGCGGGTCAGCCCCTCGATCGCCGAGCCGTCGAAGCCGATGCCCTCAGCGAAGGCTCCCTCGACCTCGGCCGGCGCGATCGCGACGGACTTCAACGTGCCGATGACGTCGGTGAACCACAGCCGCACGAACTTGACGCCGCGCTCCTCGATCGTCCGGAGGACGAAGTCCCTCTGCTTGTCCATGACTACTCTGCGCCCTGGCCCTTTGCGTCGCCGCTCTTCGCATCCCAGCCCTGCTCCGCGGCCTCCTCCTCGGCCCAGGCGCGCGAACGCTCCTTGACGACCTCGGGGGCACGAGCGGCCTCCGCCTCGGTGTCGAAGGGACCGACACGGTCCACCGACGGCGAGATCATGCCGAACTCGACCTGACCGGTCTCGGAGTTGTACCAGTACTTTGCGTCGCCGTCAGACATGGCTGTCCCTTCCTCGCGTGATGTCATCGATCCTACTGGCGTGTGCGGCGGTCGCTAAGCTAATGCTCATGGCAAAAGCGATCGGCGTCGACATCGGCGGCACGGGAATCAAAGCAGGACTCGTCGACCTGGCGCACGGCACGATGGCCTCCGACAGGGTGCGCGTCCCCACTCCCGAGGGCGCATCCCCGCAGGATGTGCTCGTGGCCGTGCAGTCCGTCCTGAAGACGCTCGACGTGCACGACTCGACCCTCCCGCTCGGTGTCGCCTTCCCCGCGATCGTCAAGCGCGGGAAGACGCTGTCTGCGGCGAACGTCTCGAAGGAATGGGTCGACTTCGACGCGGAGCGGTTCTTCCGCGACGGCCTCGGACGCAACATCGTCTTCGTGAACGACGCGGATGCCGCCGGCGTCGCCGAGGCACGCCACGGCGCGGCGCGGGATGTGCGCGGCCTGACCCTCCTGACCACGCTCGGCACCGGTATCGGCTCGGCCTTCATCTACGACGGCGTGCTGCTCCCGAACACCGAGCTCGGCCACCTCAACTTCGGCGAGTTCGAGTCCGTCGAGCAGTGGGCGGCGACCTCGGCGCGCGAGCGCGAGAACCTCAGCTGGGAAGCCTGGGCCGAGCGCCTGCAGGCC
>JAURVW010000093.1 GCA_030655275.1 Solirubrobacteraceae bacterium | reverse complement strand
CGGGGGTTTTTGCCCTTTTTAGGTGTTTTTTCCTGTTTTTGTGTTTTTTAGAGCGTTTTTGGTGTTTGTAATGAGTTTTGCCCCCCGGATTTTTGCCGTTCTTGCGTTTTAAAAAAAATTCGTTTTCACCTGCTTTTTGTTTTTACCAAAATTGACCTTCTTAACTTTCCTTAAAGATTCACAGATTTAACCCCTATTAGGTTCTTTTTTGGATAAATTTTTATTACTGGACAATTTTAGAGTTTTTCTTATGGAAAGTAAAGCCTGTATCTTCCTCAATACTTCGCACTTTGGCCCTTTGATCTTTCTGGTTGAGTATAAGACACCGTAAGAAATTTCTTGTTCTGACTGGTTTTACAGCCCAGTGCAGGTTTAATAAACCCTTTGGGGCACAAGCTCACCGTTGTATTTTAAAGTCTTTTGATTTTTATGCTTCACCTACTTTTGTTTTTTTGTTTGTAATACCCAATCAACTGCTTTTTCCTAAAATTGTGTTACGCCTACTTCTAGTTATTATTTTTATTTTGATTTTAATACTTTTGAACGTTTTAATTTTATTTTTTGTCTTTAGTTTTTGTAATTAATATCAATGATTTTTAATTGGAATTTCTTATAGTTCGGTAAATTTGGTGAAGGCTTTTACCGTTTATTCAATGTCGTTAATCGACCCCTTACCTTTATTTATGCGTCCTGAGCCTGAGGCCTTCCCATTTTTGCTGTTTCTCTTACTCTAGTTACTAGAGTCATGAGATATTGTTCGGCAGTCCGAATGCCATGTTTGCCGCCTATTGTTAGCGCTGGCTACGTGTTTTGTTACGCATTTTTAGTTCCTTCTCACCTGATTTTTCTAAGCACCCCGTGTACTCGCTATATTACCTCTCGGTTTCACGCTGACTTTAATAATTTCATACCGCTGTTGAGACGGCTTTGCGTGCATGACCGGCAATACATCATCAACTTTCCATGCAGTTCTTCAGGGTGTTTACATTCTTGAGTTTTAAGAAATTATTCAGTATTTCACACTTTACATGGTTGGTGTAGTTGATTCAGCTTCGCCCTCAAGGTCCCACTTTCGCTCCCCCCTTCTCCTTCCCATCTTTCGACGGTACCAGCATTCCTATTTCGGTGACTCCCGCTGAGGCCCACCGCCCCTTCTTTGGCGGCTCCCTCAGAAGCTCATTCACCCTTTGATTGTAACGCCTCCGCCCACCCGGCGCCTGTGTCCTTCCCATGTCACCCTTTGACTACAAATGTCTTTTTATTAAACGTCTTTCGAGCCTGTTAACTCCAGCTTTTGTTTGCCCGGTTGACATTCTAACATTCTTTACCCCACTCTTTGTGCTTCGTTCGGCTTTGCTTTGTCATTTTAATTTCAATATAAACTGTAATAGCAGTTATGAAGCAAACCGTGATAGGTCTTGCTAAAGCACCCACTCTTTTTCTTATGTTTCGTATTTGTAGCTTTTTTTCGTTATTGAACATCCAGTCGACGTACTTTTTTCTGGGTTTTACTGAAACCTTTTAATGGGTTGCACGCTTCATTAACAATTGCTTTATCGTCTCTTCAACACAATTTTGTTGCAGCTTAGCTCGTACAGAAT
>JAURVW010000090.1 GCA_030655275.1 Solirubrobacteraceae bacterium | reverse complement strand
GGGCGGAAATAGAAGTGATTGCGAGAGAGGGACTTCTCGCATGTCTGTAATGCGACATCAGGTGCGACATCGGCAGAGGTAAATGGCATCAGCCGAGGAAGGCTTCAGGAAGCCTCAGAGAGCTTCTTCGCTTCCGCAAGGGATTGCTTCCCGCCAGTGCGTTAAATGCACCAGAGGGCGACCTAACCCCCCAAGCGTTCCGTCCAGCGATAAACGGGTGTTGTCGTTCACTGGGTAGTCGATGCTCTCAAGGTCTCTAATGAGGTTCGCCAGCTCAAGCATGGTCATCGCGCCAAGAGCTTTTTTGATGAGCGGTAACTGAGCCGCCGAGTATGCGTTAACTACCCCGTCGGTGATGTTGTTCGCCATGCTTCCGCCTCCAGAGAAGGACGGGAGCTTCACGCTCGCCATCGCCGATAGCAGCCCGAGGGTACACGGCGATGAACTTGCGTAGGCCGATGTTGGCGAGCGCACAAGCTAAATCCAAAAGCAAGGCGCGAATAGTGTTCCGCCTCCCGGCGACATTCACAACTCAGAACTTCGCGACGTTGTCTCCGCCAGATTAGAAATAATTGCCTCTAACGTCGCCGCCCGTGCAGACGACATTATTTTCGTTCTGCTTTTTAGGTCATATGACGATCTACCATTTTCGAATACTTCGTAACGGACAAGGTCTTGTTCATCCTGATGGGCTTGATCTCGCGGATATGAATGAAGCTTGGGATGAAGCAACGATCGCATTTGCAGAAATGGTCCGCGATGTCGATGGATCAATGGCGGTCGGCGACAGATTGTCAATCGAGGTTCAAGATGAGCAACGGACAACGCTTCGAACAATCAGCCTGACGGTTAGTGACGTTTCGGATCGAAAGAAATTTTAGATAATGCAAGTTGCGCAGGTTAATCGATGTGCAAGAAACGTTCAGTTGAGATTGCCGGTCGCCGTTCTAGTATCTCCCTTGAGGATAGTTTTTGGAACGAAGCAAATAAGATTGCTGAACGCGAAGGCATCACGGTCAGCAACCTAGTTGCGCGTGAGAGCGATAAACACCGAAGTTATACGCTTTCCGCCTGCATTCGATTGTTGGTGCTGGACGATCTTCTTGCTCGACTTGAAAAAAGCGAGCGTTCGCTTGGATAATGATGCTGCCAACGATGACTCGCAATAAGCTGATGTCGGCGAGCGCACAAGCGGCCCTCGGCTCAATTCTCCACGGGATAGCTTCAAAAATAAATTGCAGGACGCTTGGAGATCGCCGGGGGTTGTGTCACAAACCTTCTACCCCC
>JAURVW010000163.1 GCA_030655275.1 Solirubrobacteraceae bacterium | reverse complement strand
AGCGACGGCAACTGCTGCGGCCGCCCGACGACGCTGTACGCGCAGGGGCTGTCGGCCGATGGCTTGGCGCTGTCCGGGAGTCCGGTGTCGCTGTTGCAGAACGACCCGACCGGTTGGGAGGGTGGCGTCATTGAAGCGCCGACCATGCTGGTTCATGACGGCCGGCATTTCCTTTTCTATTCGGGCGGTGCGTTTGCCAGCGCGGCCTACGGTGTCGGGGTCGCCACGTGCGAAAGCGCGTACGGGCCGTGCCGGCGCCTGCCGACTGCGCAGCCCCTGCTGGCCAGCCGCGATGACGCCGTTTCGCCGCTCCATGGGCCCGGGCACCAGGCTCTCTTCCGCATCGGCTCGAGGACCTGGATGGCCTACCACGCGTGGGAGGTCGACGCCGAGGGTCGGCGTGGCACGCGGCGCGTCCTCCACATCGACCGCATCGAATGGAAGACGGACGCCGGCCCGAGCACGTGGCGGCCGCCGGTGCGGCCGTGACCTCGGGCTCGCCCCCATCGGCCCGCTGACGCGCCACCGCAGCTTCAACTTCCACGAGTGACAGTCGGGACGCGCTGCCGGCTGTCCGGCCGACGCCGGCGGTCTGCTGGCCGATTGACCTTGCCGCTGCCGCGGCTGGCGCTCGCACTGGCGACCGCGTTCCAGATCACTGCAGGCACGATGTTGATGGTCGGCGTGTGGGTGCGGTGGAGCGCGGTCGGGCTGATCGGCTTCACCATCGTCGCGTCGTTGTTGATGCTGAATTTCTGGTCCATGAAAGCGCCGGCGCGCGGCGGGGCACTGAACAAGTTCCTGACCAACGTCGCGGTCATCGGCGGGCTGCTACTCGCTGCCACGGCCTGACAGGGCAGGACGAAGACGCGAGTCAGCGACGCGTGAACGAGCGGCTTCTCACAGATCCACCGACGCATCTCCTGATCGGAACAGGCGTTCGAACTCGCTGTCGTCGGTGCGGCGACCCTTCGATACCAGGTCGGCGAAGGCATCGGCATCGAGCGCTTCGCGGGCCAGCACCGTCGCGCTCGGCACGTCGGACTCGGACGCTTCGCTGAAGAGGGCGCCCCGGTCGGCGTGCGCCTGCATCGAGCGGCCGATCAGCAAAGCGGCGGTGCGGGGGCGCCCGGCGCGGGCCAGCCCGAGCGCCAGCGCATCGTAGACGTCGGGCAGCGCGAAGCGGCGGCAGATTTCGAGCGCGACCACCGCGTCGACCAACGCCTCCTCGAAACGTCCGAGCTCGAACTCGATGCGCAAGCGCATCAATTGGCAACGCGCCGCGATCAGGCCCTGCGGGGCCTCGATGACGTGCAGGCCCCACTCGATCAGGGCCAG
>JAURVW010000082.1 GCA_030655275.1 Solirubrobacteraceae bacterium | reverse complement strand
GGGCATCTACTTCTAACTACTTCTTGCCGGGCTTCTTCTTACCAGCGACCTGCATGCGCTTCGGACCCTTACGGGTACGCGCATTGGTCTTGGTCTTCTGACCACGGACCGGGAGGCCACGACGGTGACGGATGCCGCGATAGCAACCGATCTCCATCAGACGCTTGATGTCCTGGCTGCGCTCACGGCGGAGGTCACCCTCGACCGAGCGCTGCTCGACTGCGTTGCGAAGACGAGAGATCTCGTCCTCGGTGAGGTCGCGGATCTTTCGATCCCTGTCGACCCCGGTCTCCGCGAGAATGTCGTTCGCCGTCTGGCGACCGATCCCGTAGATGTACGTGAGACCGACTTCAGCCCGCTTGTTGAGCGGAATGTTGATGCCTGCAATGCGGGCCATACGTTATCCCTGACGCTGCTTGTGACGCGGATTCGTGCAGATGACAAGCACCGCGCCGTGGCGACGGATGATCTTGCACTTCTCGCACATGGGCTTGACCGACGGACGGACCTTCATGAAAACCTCAGAGGAATGGCGCTGGAACGAAGGAACGGGTGTCCCGAGCGCGACGGCGAAAGATAGCAGAACCCATGGGCGCGCCGTAGCGCGCCACCGAAGGCAGCGCTAGAGGCGCTGGACACTTGGGCGGGCGGGGCAGGAAAAACTGCGCTGCTGGGGTACACGTTAGCGGGTCTTGACCGAGGCGTGCCACGGCGTCAGGACGCGTGGACCATCGTCGGTGATCGCGATCGTGAACTCCTGGTGCGCGGACAGCGAACCGTCGACCGTGTTGATCGCCCAGTCGTCGTCCGCGACGACGACCTCGTGCCCGCCGGTGGTGACCATCGGCTCGACCGCGATGACCATGCCGTTGGTCAGGCGGGCACCGCGACCCGGCTTGCCGTAGTTCGGCACCTGGGGGTCCTCGTGCATGGTCCGCCCCACCCCGTGCCCAACGAGCGAGCGGACGATGGTGAGGCCGGCGTCCTCGACGACCGTCTGCACGGCGTGGCCCACGTCACCGACCCGGTTGCCCGGCACGCACACCTCGACGGCCGCCAGGAGCGACTCGAGGGTCTTCTCGCGCAGATGCGTGGCCTCGGCGCTCACCGTGCCGATCTCGTGGGTGACCGCCGCGTCGGCGACCCAGCCGTCGAGCGTGACGCCACAGTCGATCGACACGAGGTCGCCCTCGACGAACGCGCGCTTGCCGGGGATCCCGTGGACCACCATCTCGTTCGGCGAGATGCACAGCGACGCGGGATAGCCGTGGAAGCCCTTGAAGGAGGGCACGGCTCCGTTGGCGCGGATCATCTCCTCCGCCGCGCGATCGAGCTCGAGCGGCGTGATGCCGGGGCGGACCAGCGACGTGATGAGCTCATGGACCTGGACGAGCAGGTCGCCTGACGCGGCCATCGCGTCGAGCTCGGCGGGGGACTTCGTGACGATCATCTGACCGTCCATCCTAGGCGGGTCCTGCGGCGCGCGCCTCGTGGCGCGGCCGAGAGCGGCCTAGATGCGGTCTTCGAGGCGCAGGGTGGCGATCTGCGCGCGGATGTGGTCGTGGACCTCGACGGGCGGGCGGGCGCCGTCGAAACGACGCAGGAGCCCGAGCTCCGTGTAGAAGCCGACCAGCGGCTCGGTCTGCTCGTGGTAGACCGCGAGCCGGTTCAGGATCGTCTCGGGCTTGTCATCGTCGCGCTGGATGAGACGCGAGCCGTCGATGTCGCAGACGCCCTCGTTCTTCGGCGGGTCGAATTCGACGTGGTAGACGCGGCCGGTCTTGGCGCTGACGCGACGGCCGGAGAGGCGACGGACGACCTCTTCGTCGGTGACGTCGATCAGGAGGACGGCGGAGAGATGACGCTCGAGGCCCGCGAGCTGCGTGCCGAGGGCTTCGGCCTGCGGGACGGTGCGCGGAAAGCCGTCGAGGAGGAAGCCGTCCTGCGCATCGGCGGCCTGGAGGCGCTCGAGGATGACGGCGATGATGAGCTCGTCGGGGACGAGGGCGCCGGCGTCCATGAAGGACTTGGCCTTGATGCCGAGCTCGGTGCCTTCGCTGACGGCGGCACGCAGGATGTTGCCGGTCGCGATGTACGGAAGGTTGAAGTCCTCGGTGATGCGCTCGGCCTGGGTGCCCTTACCGGCGCCAGGGGGTCCAAGGAGGATGAGGTTGAGCTCGGCCACGGGCGGCGGAAGTTACACAAGTCGCGTCCCCGGCGCGTCCACGAAGGTCGCGCCGGGTTCGCTGTGGGAGATCGCGGGGCCGATCAGGCCCCGAGATACCCCTCGTAGTTGCGCATCATGAGCTGGGCTTCGAGCTGCTTCATCGTGTCCAGGGCGACGCCGATGACGATCAGCAGCGACGTGCCGCCGAAGAAGAAGTCGGCGTTGGTCTGGTTGATGATCAGCGTCGGCAGGGCCGCGACGGCCGCGAGATAGAGCGCACCCGGGAAGGTGAGCCGCGCCAGGATGCGGTCGAGGAACTCCGCCGTCGGACGACCCGGACGGACGCCCGGGATGAAGCCGCCGTACTTGCGGAGGTTGTCCGCCTGGTCCACCGGGTTGAACGTGACCGCGGTGTAGAAGTACGTGAACAGGATGATCAGGAGTGCCTCGAAGATCAGGTACGGGGCGCGGCCCGCCACGAAGAAGTCCGAGATGTCCTGGCCCCAACTCGTCTGCACGAGCTGGCCGATGGTCGCCGGGAAGGCGAGCAGCGAGGCCGCGAAGATGACCGGGATGACACCGGCCATGTTCACGCGCAGCGGCAGGTAGGTCTGACCACCCGACATCATGCGCTTGCCGATGACCCGCTTGGCGTACTGGATCGGGATTCGGCGCTGACCCTCCTGGATGAACACGACGGCCGCGATGATCGCGAGGGCCAGGAAGGGCATGATGACCTTGAAGACCTGGTCCGGCGTGTTCCACCAGTTCGACACGCCGCCGGGCAGGCCCGAGACGATCGAGGCGAAGATCATCAGGGAGATGCCGTTGCCGATACCTCGCTGCGTGATCAGCTCGCCCATCCACATCACCACGATGCAGCCGGCGGTGAGGGACAGCACGATGATGAACACCGGGATGAACGTGAAGTCCGGGATCAGTGCCTCTGCGGAGGTGTTGAGACTCCGGAAGAGGAACACGTAGCCGATGGACTGCGCGAACGCGAGCCCCACGGTGAGGAATCGCGTGTACTGGGTGATCTTGGTCTGACCGACCTCGCCTTCCTTCTGGAGCTTCTCCAGGGAAGGGACGACGACGGTCAGCAGCTGCATGATGATCGAGGCCGTGATGTACGGCATGATCCCCAGCGCGAACAGCGCAGTACGCGCGAGTCCGCCGCCGGAGAACGTGTTCAGCAGCTGGAGCACACCGCCTCCCGACCCCAGGGACTCCTGGAGGCTTGCGATGGCCTGGGCATTTGCCCCAGGGACCGGGATGTGAGCGCCGAGCCGGTAGAGCAGCAGGACGAAGGCAGTGAAGAGCAGCTTCTTCCGGATCTCCGGAACGGTGAAGGCGCTTAGGACGGTGCGCAGCATGAGGGCTGTGAGGCTACTCGGAAGCGTCGGCGCTCGTGGCGCCGATCAACTCGACCGTGCCGCCGGCAGCCTCGACGGCCTCGCGGGCCGACTTGGAGATGCCGTGGACGCGGATCGTGAGCTTCTTCGTGAGCTTCCCGTTGCCGAGGAGCTTGACCTTGATGTCCTTCTTCGACGCGAGGCCGACGGCGCGGAGCGCCTCAGGAGTGATCTCGGCCCCGTTCTCGAAGCGCACTTCCAGGTCGATCAGGTTGACCTCCTGGGTGTGCGTCCGGAACGGCTCGAACGGCATCGACATCTTCTTGTTCGGGCCGCGCAGCTTGCGCAGACGCATGTGCGTCGGCGTCTGGCCGCCCTCGAAGTGCGAGCGATCCTTGGAACCGGCACGCGAGCCGTAACCCTTCTGGCCACGGCCAGAGGTCTTGCCCAGGCCGGAGCCCTCACCGCGGCCGACGCGCTTGCGCGGCTTGCGGCTGCCCGGCGCGGGCGCCAGGGTGTGGAGCCCGATGTCGTTCGGGTCGAACTGTGGTTCAGTCTGATCAGTCATCGTGGACCTGGATGAGGTGACGGACGCGGTGGAGCATGCCACGCGTCTGAGGGTTGTCCTTGACCTCGACCGTGTGGCCGATCTTGCGAAGGCCGAGGGAACGAAGCGTGTCGATCTGGGCCTGGTCGGACCCGATCTTCGACTTGGTCTGCGTGATCTTCAGCGCGCTCATGCGTCCTTCTCCTCGACCTTGGCGTTAGCCTCGGACTCGGCGGAGGCACCCTGGGATGCGGACTCCTGAACGTTCTCGCCCGTGGCCGACTCGGCCGGGACGGCGCCGTCGACGATGGGGGTGTCCCCCGCGTCGGCGATGAGCGTCTCGTCGTCGGCCTTCGCGGCCGGCGCCTTCTTGGCGGCCGGCTTCTTCGCCGGAGCCGTCTTGGCGGCCGGCTTCTTCGCCTCGTCCTCGGCCGAAGCCTCGGTCGGGGCGTCGGCTGCCGGCGGCACGGTCGAGTTGATCGGCGCCACGAGCGCCGACGCTT